>NZ_JASJFF010000017.1:0-18803 GCF_030065435.1 Microcystis sp. M53603_WE2 | reverse complement strand
CGAAATTGCCGATAATTTAGCCGATTTCTTCGATAGTGGCGAAAAAGAACAACTGCGAGATTTAACCCCACTCTTCACCTTTACCATCGAAGATGACAACCCCCTGGATTATCCCCCAATCATTGAAAATGCCTTTTCTTTAGAAAAAATCAACCAAAATCGCTGGCAAGTCGCCATTCATATCAGCGATGTCACCCGTTACATCGAACGGGGCGGATTATTGGATAAAGTTGCCAAAAAACGGGGAACAGCCGTCTATTTAGGCGAAAAAGTGCTGCCATTAGTCCCAGCTGCCCTTGCCAGTCGTTGTTCCCTGTCACCCCAAGAACAGCGCCCCGCTATTTCTATCCTCGTTACCCTTGATGACAAGGGGGAGCTAGTGGAGTACGAAATCATCCGCAGCCTCATCCAAGTGGATCAACATTTTACCTATCAACAGGTGCGCGATCTGCTCAGTGAAGAAGATAGCGAAGCTGCCCCCACCGATACCGTTGAAACCCTGAAAGATTTATTTTTCAGCGTTTGCCCCACCCTAAAATCCCAACGTCTGCAGCGGGGTAGTTTTGATATTCAATTAGACAAAATCTCCCCCTACAAAGACGAAGGACGGGGGGGGACTGTTCTCGCTTCTAATAATTTACCGGCCCGCTCTTTACTGACAGAAGTGGCAATTTTAGCCGGCAAAGTTGTCGCCGAACATTTACAGGCCTTAAAATTGCCCTGTATCTACTGCGGACAATCGGAACCGGATTGGGATGAATTGGAGGATTTACTCAAATTAGCCAATAATTTAGGGGCAGAATTAAATTTAACTGCCGAGGAGGAGATTAAACCCAATGACTATCAAAATCTCACCCGCATTTTTTCCGCTTCCACATCGGTGAAAGTCCTCAATTATCTCCTGCAAGAAACTCTCAAATTAGTTAGATATAGCAGCCATCCTTTACAGCATTTTGGTTTGGCCTATCCTGGCAATTATACCCACTGTCTCTCACCCCTGCAAAGATATGCCGATCTTTGGGTACAACGGGTGTTAAAAATCTTATTAACAGAGGGGAAAGATCGCCGCAGCAAAATCGTCAAAGTCGGGGTTAATTTGGGCAGTAATAGCTGTCATGGACAGATTCATTGGAATATTCTACCGAGCCAAATTCAGGAGGAGTTAGAAGAAGAAAGCCACCTAATTGTTTCCCATCTCAATGATCGCTCAAAAATTGCTGAAGATGCGGAAAAAGACCTAGAAGGATTGAAAAAAGCCGAGAAAATGAAAGAAAGAATGGGTCAAGTTTTTCGCGGCTTAATTACCGGTGTACAATCCTATGGTTTCTTCGTGGAAATTTCCGATTTATTAGTGGAAGGGTTGGTCCATGTTTCTTCTCTCAAGGATGATTGGTACGAATATCGCGCCCGTCATAGCTGTTTGGTAGGACGGAAAAATCGCGTTGCCTATCGTCTCGGTGATGAGGTAGAAGTGGAGATAAAAGATGTAGACTATTATCGTCAGCAAATCGATCTAGTTACGGTTAGCGGTGGCAGTTCAGCAAGTTATGACGACTTAGAAGAAGATTAATTATGAATCAACCAACCACCGAAAAAATCGGAAAAACCCGCTTTATTCTGCCCTTTTTATGCGGTATTTTTCTCTTTTTAACTGGCTGTGTCCGTTACGATGTGGGCATTAATTTTCCCCACCAACACCACGGGGAAATTATTCAACATATCACCCTCGGACAACGCTTAACCAGTCTCAGTCAAACCGAAGCCACTAAATGGTTAAATAGTATCGAACAGAGGGCAAAATTACTTAAGGGGAAAACCGCTCCTATTTCCGAACGAGAAATAATTGTGACTATTCCCTTTAGTAATAGTCAGGAATTAGAGGAAAAATTTAATCAATTTTTTGATCCTAGTTCTTCCTTTAAAATCAAAAACTCTGCTAATACCGATGATATAAAGTTACTGCAACTAGACTCAAAACTGGCAGTTACAGAACGAGATTGGTTCTTTTTGACTCAGAAAAACTTAAAATTAACCGTTGATTTGCGGGCTTTAGGTGTACTTTCTGAACAGGGAAATATTATCGTTAGCCCCGGTTCTTTAGTCGATATCGACTTCGCTTTAAAGACTCCCTTCGCTGGTCAAAATATTGAAGATGACTCAGGATTAAATCCCCCGGTAGAACAAGTTGACAATCAGTTAATTTGGCATTTAAAACCGGGAGAAATTAACACCATTGCGGCAGCTTTTTGGCTTCCTAACTATTTAGGTATCGGCACAATAATTATTGTTTTAATAACAGGTTTTGCCTATTACTTGAAATATAAACGCTTGCCCGGTGTATCCCCATCGACTTCAAGTTAGATGGCAACTAAGTAAGCTAAACGGCGCTTAACCTGCATGATCCAACAGCTATAACCCTTTTGGAGTCTATATCGGTGATCCGAAGTAAAAGCCGTTTAGCTTAGTTAGTGTTAAAAACTGTCAGACACCCCCCTTATCAAGGGTAGGGTTGATTCATGAATTAACCCTACCTTGAATCAACCCTACCCGGAATCAACCCTAGGATTAAGGGGGGATCGAAACCAAAATTTATCTTCAATTTAATTATAAACAGCTACTTATTGACCAAAATTTAATGATCAATGAGGGGAAAATTAGCCAACTCTAAAACTGATCTAAAAATTGGCCCGCAATAGGGAAAATCTTGGCTAGGATCAAACCATAGTCATAATTGAGACTAGACGGGTTTCCCTTTTTACTTCAACACTGGCAATTACAGTTATGGTTAGCAATATTCCCTTTTCTATCCCCGAACATAGCCTCGATCGAGATTGTACCACCCTCTCTCGTCACGTCCTGCAACAACTACAAAGCTTTTCCCCCGACGCGCAGGATTTAAGCGCAATTATGAGTCGGATTGCCCTAGCGGGAAAATTAATTGCCCGTCGTCTCAGTAAAGCGGGATTAATGGCGGATGTGCTAGGTTTTACTGGAGAAACCAACGTCCAAGGGGAATCGGTCAAGAAAATGGACGTTTTTGCCAATGAGGTATTTATCTCGGTTTTTAAGCAAAGTGGTTTAGTTTGCCGTCTTGCTTCCGAGGAAATGGATAAACCCTATTATATCCCAGAAAACTGTCCCATCGGTCGCTATACCCTACTCTACGACCCGATCGATGGTTCTTCCAATGTGGATATTAACCTAAATGTGGGTTCGATTTTTGCCATCCGTCAACAGGAAGACAATGATTTAGACGGAGAGGCGCGGGATTTACTGCAAAATGGTCGTAAACAAATCGCCGCCGGTTATATTCTCTACGGACCCTCTACTATTTTAGTTTACTCGATCGGTCGCGGTGTTCATGCCTTTGTCCTTGACCCCAGTTTAGGGGAATTTATCCTCGCCCAAGAGAATATTATTATCCCCGATCACGGTCCGATTTATAGTACCAATGAGGGCAATTTTTGGCAGTGGGATGAGGCAATTCGCGACTATACTCGTTATGTCCACCGTCATGATGGTTACACGGCCCGTTACAGTGGGGCATTAGTGGGAGATATCCATCGAATTTTAATGCAGGGAGGCGTTTTTCTCTATCCGGGTACTGTTAAAAATCCCCAGGGAAAATTGCGCTTAATTTATGAAACTGCTCCCCTTGCTTTTTTAATTGAACAGGCAGGAGGTAAAGCTAGTGATGGGGTGACAAATCTTTTAGATATCGTTCCCGATAAATTACACTACCGCACACCTTTAGTGATCGGTAGTGTCGAAGATGTTAAATTGGTGGAGTCTTTTATCGCTGATCGCCGTCATCGCGATCGAGTTTAACTTATAGTTTTATTTAGAGATATTGACATGGATTTACAAGCTCTGAAGTGGACTAAAAATGTAAGGCGACACGATGGTACATGGGCATATCGGGAATATAAGGTTTCTAATTCCTTCAAACTGGCATGGAAAGACGATGAAGTCAATGCCAATAAACCCGAAAAAGATAGTTTGATACTACTCAGGCAGCAAGGGTATGTTACCCATTTAGTAAAAGTTCTCGACTGCAAAGCCAAACGTGAAATTGGCAAGGATAATTACGACATCTATCGAATTGTTGAGGTGCTTTGGGCTATTGATTTTGATAATCCACCTGTATCAGCCAAAGCAGATGCGATGTTTGATTATCGAGAAGTTCTCAACTATCAGGGTGGGAAGGTGATGGAATTGGAGAAGTTACCAACTTTCAGACAGCGTTGGGATGACGATGGCGGTTTGGGGGGATTCCAAACTTACATTCAGAATTTATTGGGGCTGTCAAGCAATGACTAAGAGCCTTGTTAAGCTTGTGTTATAGTATTGAGCAGATATAGGGCAACCGCTATGACTGCTATAGTTCAGGAACTTTTAGATACCTTTGACCGCTTGACAGACTCAGAGCGCTCAGATTTGCTATTAGAGATTCTGAAGCGGACAATTCACCTGGATTTTCCGCCCTTATCTGATGAAGATCTAGTCCTCAATGCCGAGGGAATTTTTCTAGAATTAGATGATCAAGAAGCTTCCTGTGGATAGCCCTGATCGTGGTCAGGTTTGGCTGGTTGATCTGGGTTATGTGGCCAAAGTCAGACCCTGTTTGGTTATCAGTATTCCTGCGCGCAATCAAGAGCGTGCCTTAGCGACTCTGGTTCCACATACGACAAGCTCTCGTGGTTCAAGATTTGAAGTGAAAGTCCAAGCTCGCTTCCTTAGAGAAGGAGTCTTTGATGTACAAAACATCGTTACAATTCCCCATGCAAAGCTTTTGCGTAAATTAGGAAATCTGACATCTGAGCAAATGATGGAGGTTGAGAATGCGTTACTTTTTTGGCTAGGGTTTGAAGAGAGGAATGATCAAGAAAGCGAAGATTAGTCTGTGCGCTAGTTGCAGCGGAAACATAACCAATAGTTAGGGTTTGCGGCAAAAAGTTTTTCGTGGAGTGTGGGGTGTTTAGGTTTATTCAGCAAGCCCTAAATACAATCGAATCCCTTTCGGATAATTATTCTAGTATGAGAACATGAGTTGTTCTTAAGGAGCTATCTAAGTCATGACGATCACTATAGAAGATTTGCTGTTATCTTTGCCGTTAGTTAGCAGTGAAGAAATGTTAGCTGGAATGAGTTTTATTAAAAGAGTGATGGTAATTCTGGACTCTAACATTTTAAGCTTATTAGTAACCCCGCTCGGTGAAGACTGGCCAGAAGATCAAAAGTTATTTACAGAAGTTTATCAATGTACCGAATGGGTTTTATCGTCTGCTGGCAAGAGGAGCTTGTCTGACTTCATCTGATCTATGTGATTATGAGGTTAGACGAGAAGTAAAAGCGTGCAAGAATTAGATAAGTTAAGGAATGTAATTAAGTTTCAGAAAGTCAGTTTTATTTTACTACAAAAAGCCGCTTATCTTTGGGCTGAAAAGTTAAAGAAAATATTGATATAGATTGTATCCTATCGGCTCAATGGTCGCTACTCAAAGAAAAATATCCCAGTCGTCGGGTTATTATTGCCAGCAAAAATATCAAAGATTTCCAAAACATTACTGATTGCTCCCTCTGGGAAGATATACATTATTAAAGCGAAACCGCTTGCTTTTATTTTTTTCAATAATAATTATAGATCCAAAACAATCTATTGGCCGCCCGAAAATTCCCCCCATAATCTTGAGAATTTTTTGATAAATAGGACTCGATCGAGGATAATTAGAAGAAATATTTTGACTCATAACCAAATCTAATCAAGAAGCCCAGTGACGATTCCCCTCCTAGAGTTGTTTGTATTCGCCACCGTTTTGTGCGGATTTTTAGGAACATTCCTGAAAAAAAACTTAATCATGAAGATTATCGCCATGGATGTCATGAGTACCGGCGTTATCGCCTACTATGTGGTGATTTCTTCCCGTGACGGTTTGTTTACTCCCATCCTCAGTACAGTTAAACAGCAAAATTACGCCGATCCTGTACCCCAAGCAGTGATTTTAACAGCGATCGTCATCGGTTTTTCGATTCAGGCGTTAATGCTGGTGGGAGTAATGAAATTAGCTAAAGATAACCCCACCCTCGACAGCAGCGAGATAGAAAAAAATAACACACCATGAATACTTTAACGATCGCTTGGATAAGTTTACCCTTTTTGATCGGCTTTATCATCTATTTATTGCCGCGATTAGACAAATATCTGGCTCTCGCCACCACTATTATCTCTCTCGCCTATTCTCTCCTTCTATTTAGCCAATCCTCCCCCATAACCCTCAACCTACTAGATAATTATGGCGTGAGACTGGTAGCCGATCAGTTAAGTGCCTATTTTATCCTCACCAATGCCCTGGTGACGATGGCAGTTATTTTTTATAACTGGGAAAGTAGCAAAACCGCCTTTTTTTACGCCCAAGCTATCATTCTTCACGGCAGCATTAATTCTGTCTTCGTCTGTGAGGATTTTATTAGCGTTTACGTTGCCTTAGAAGTAATTAGTATTGCCGCTTTTCTGGTGATTGCCTATCCTCGCAGCGATCGCTCTCTCTGGGTTGCCCTGCGTTATCTGTTTATCAGCAATGTGGCGATGTTATTTTACCTAATCGGCGCAGTTTTAGTCTATAAAGCCAATAATTCCTTTGCTTTTGCCGGTTTAAAGGACGCACCTCCCGAAGCCTTGGCTTTAATCTTCATGGGATTATTAGTCAAAGGGGGAATCTTTGTCTCGGGATTATGGCTACCGATGACACACTCGGAATCGGAAACCTCCGTCTCGGCGCTGATGTCGGGGGTGGTGGTAAAAGCTGGCATTTTTCCCCTCCTGCGCTGTGCTTTAATCCTAGAGGATTTGGATGTCCTAATTCGGCTTTTCGGGGTGCTAACGGCGATTTTTGGCGTGTCATACGCAGTGTTTGAAAAGGATAGCAAGCGGATGTTAGCCTTCCATACTATTTCCCAGTTAGGTTTTATTTTAGCCGCCCCGGTAGTCAGTGGTTTTTATACCCTTACCCACGGTTTAGTTAAATCTTGCCTATTTCTGTTAGCGGGAGTTTTACCCAGTCGCAATTTTAAAGAATTACAGCAACAATCGATCCCTAATTCTCTCTGGATTGCCCTAGTGGTTGCTAGTTTTTCTATCTCTGGATTCCCCCTATTATCTGGTTTTGGTGCGAAAGCGTTAACGATGAAAAATTTAGTCCCCTGGCAAGAGATTATGATCAATCTTGTGGCGGTGGGGACGGCGATTTCCTTTGCTAAATTTATCTTTTTACCCCACGCTGGTGGCGAAAGTAAACAGAAGCTAACTATCGGTTTCTGGATAGCAATAATTCTGCTCCTTGCCGCCCTATTTTTAGCCAATGCCGTCTATGTTGAAGCTTATAATCTCCCCAATCTTATCAAAGCTTTAGCCGTCATCGGTGCCGGGTGGTGGTTATATCTGGGAGTTTTCAAAAAGTTATCCCTAAAATTATCGCGAGCCTGGGAACAATTTGATAATCTCGTCGGTATGATGAGTATAATGTTAGTTCTATTGTTTTGGATGGTCTTAGCATGATCGGACATATAATTCTGCGTTTAACTATGTGGTTTTTACTCACCGCTAATTTTACCCCCGCTAATATTATGATCGGGGTGGCTATTGCTTTTCTTTTGCCCCGTAATTTCGCCTCTAGCGAAACTTTAGGCGATTGGTTAAAGGTAATAATTAAAGTCTTTATAGCTATTCCCCAAGCTTATAAAGAAGCTTTTGAAATCATCTTTCGTCCCCACAAGGAAGAAGAAATTATTTTAGAGAGAATTGCGGGTAAACGTTCACCCAGATTGGCTTTTTGGGATATATTTCTCATTACCTTTACACCGAAAACTATCGTCACCGAATACAAGGAAAATGAGGGTTATGAAGTTCATCTAATTAAACGGAGTTCCCAGGAATGAATATTGTTCTCATTGCCATGATTGTCGCCCTATTAATTCCCCTTTATGAAGTGGCCAAAAATGATGACATCTGGCAAAAAATGGCCGCCTTTGCCAGTGCTTCCAGTAAATCATCGATTATTATTCTAGTAGTTTCAGTTCTGCGGGATGATTGGATGATTGGAGTGGTAGCAGTGATTATTCTCAGTGTCGGTAATGCCGGTTTTATGTTATTAGCACAAATTCTTAAACGATTGAACGAATCATGATTGACATTTTCAGTTATATCTGCATCGCTATCGGAGTTTTTTTCTGGTTTTGGGGAACGGCGCATCTTTTAGACAAGCGCTCGGTATTATATAAATTACATGGTCTATCTGTCGCTGATACCTTGGGTTCTATGGCGATTATTTTCGGGCTACTTTTGAAAGTTCCCCAAAATTGGCCTTTATTATTATTGGCAATAATTTCCCTAGCAATTTGGAACACCATGTTAGGCTACGTTTTAGCTTATACTTCTAGCGATCGAGAGTAGAATTAAAGATGAATGAAAGTTATCTCTATGTTATTGTTGCCCTCTTGCCTTTAACTGCGGCGATGGTGATGTTACAATCTAATCCCTACCAAGCTCTAGTAATTCGCGGGGTTTTGGGAGCAATAGCAGCCTTAGTTTATGCTTTATTAGGGGCGGCAGATGTATCTTTAACCGAAGCTTTGATGGGAACCATGTTAGCCGTAACTCTCTACGCGGTGGCGATTCGTTCCTCTTTAGTGATGCGTTTAGGAGTAATTGCGGAGGAAAACGATACAGTTTTAGAACAGTTAAAAACTCAACTACAAACGGTTTTAAGTAAACGTTTTATGCGTTTAGAATTAGTTGCCTACAGTGATAAACAAGCTTTGCAACAGGCACTTATGGATAAGGATATTCATGCCGTCTGTATCCGTCAAGACAATCCAGAAACTATCTCCTACGAAACCACAATTAGATTACCCTATCTCTACGATATTTTTAAAAATGAATTAACGGCAGCCAACACAACTTTAACTTGTATTGAAACCCCAAAATTAGAGGAGAAACACTAATGAAATGGATTTATACTCTAGCCGCCATTGCCTTCGCTATCAAAATGGTAATTATTCCCAATACTGCTTCCTCTGTATCATCCTTAGAAATTGTTGAATCCCTGGTGCGCGACGGCGGTGTTCCTAATGCGGTTTCGGTGGTTATTTTTCGTAATCGTCTCTACGATACCATCTATGAAGTGGTCGTTTTTACCATTGCCATTATGGGGGCAAATTTTCTTTTAGCCACCGAAAAACCCGCCAGTAAAATCCATCAATTTACTGACCAACCTTCAATTATTTTAGCCCGTTTAGGGGCAACAATTGCCGCTTTAGTGGGCATTGAATTAGCTATCCGCGGACATTTAAGTCCGGGGGGAGGTTTTGCCGCCGGAGTCGCCGGAGGTACGGCAATTGGTTTAATAGCAATTACCTCGTCTCCCGAATGGATGCAAGCAATTTATCGCCGTTGGCAAGCGGCAACATGGGAGAAAATTTCCGTCTTAGTTTTTATTGTTTTGGCTGCCATTACTCTCTCAGGATTTGAGTTACCCCACGGGGAATTAGGTGCGCTATTTAGTGGTGGTATTTTACCGATACTAAATATTTTAGTCGCCGTTAAAGTAGCTTTAGGTTCCTGGGCAGTAATCCTCGTTTTTATCCGCTATCGCGGTTTATTGTGAGAGGTTAATATCTATATTTATAGAACGTAGGTTGGGTTGAAGCATGAAACCCAACGCCCACTCATGTTACGCTACCGCTAACCCATCCTACAAATAATTGTGCCTCCCTACTTAATAGCTATAATTTATAGCTTTAGGTCAAAACTGGGGATTAACCGATAATCATAACATGACTTGATGGTTGAAAAAATGCTATAGTAATTTTGTTGCCCTCCTCAAGAATCAATAGGCATCTAATGATTCTGCTAAAAGAACTCCCGAGGTAAAAATTATGGTTAACGTTATTCGCGGTTCTTCAGCTAAACCTGTATCTTCTCAAAGATTAGCTAAATATTTTGAGGAAAGAACAGATATAGAGGGAACATTGTATATCGGCTATCCTATTATTGGAACTCCCCAAGGAGGATATCAAATTGATGCTCTATTAGTCTCTCGTCAGCAAGGGGTTATTATTTTTAATATTGATGAGGGAAAAAATTATGATTTGGATATTGAAGGCACTCAAGACGAGAGCATAACCAAGTTAGAAGCAAAACTGCTGTCTTATAAAGAGCTTGTTCAAAAAAGAAAGCTAATAGTTAACATTTCTGTAGCCACCTATGCACCGATTTGGAATAATTATCCAGAAGGAATTAACCCAGAGGAATATCCTGTTCTTATTAAAGATAAAGATCTTGATGATTTTATCAAGAAATGTCAAGGCAATGATTCTGAATATTTCGAGAAAGTCAACTCAGTTATACAAGCTGTTACAACCATTAGAAAAAAAGACGCTCGCAGTTATGTTGTTAAACCAGATTCTAGGGGAGCAAAGTTAAAAAAATTAGAAGATTCTATCGCTAATCTTGATGAAACTCAAAATAAGGCTGTTTTAGAAACCACTAAAGGTGTACAAAGAATTAGAGGTTTAGCAGGTTCGGGAAAAACAATTGTCTTAGCGCTGAAAGTAGCTTATCTTCATGCAACTCATCCCGATTGGAATATTGCTGTTACCTTCTATACACGCTCGTTAAAGGATCAATACAAAGATTTAATTACTCGGTTTAGTTATGAGCATAAAAATTCCGAACCAGACTGGGAAAAAGTAAAAATTATTCACGCTTGGGGAAGTCCTGAGATAGAAGGAATTTATTATGAGCTATGTAAACGACATAATATTGAATATTTAGATTTTAGTCAAGCAAACAACCTAACATATTTGTTGAATGAAGACCCTTTTGAGTTTGTCTGTCAAAAAGCCTTCCGAGAGATTAAAAAATTTCATCAATATTATGATCTTATTTTAATTGATGAAGCTCAAGATTTTCCTCAAGACTTCTTAAGACTCTGCTATGAAATCTTGAAAGATGATAAACGTTTAGTTTATGCCTATGATGAGTTGCAAAGCTTAAATAGTAAAGTCATGCATTCTCCCGAAGTTATTTTTGGAAATGATAATCATGGTAATCCTAGAGTTAAATTGGAGAATTTACCCAGCGAACCCCAACAAGATGTGGTTTTAAATACTTGTTACAGAAATTCTCGTCCTATTCTGTCCTCTGCTCATGCTCTAGGTTTTGGAGTTTATTATCCACAGGGACTAATTCAAATGTTTGATAATCCTCAATTATGGCAAGATATTGGTTATGAGGTTGAAGAAGGAGAATTAAAATCAGGAGAATTTGTTAAACTGATTAGAACCCCCAAAACCAGTCCTAAATTCCTTGAAGAACATTCTTCTATCGATGATATTATCAACTTTAAATCTTTCGATAACAATCAGGAGCAATTTGAATGGCTAGTGGAACAAATTGCCAAGAATCTCAAGGAAGATGAATTAAGATGCCAAGATATTATGGTTATCCATCCAATACCTAAAAATGCTCGCAACGTTTTTGGAAAAGCTAGAGAAATGTTATTTACAAAAAATATTAATTCTCATTTAGCAGGTAGCACATCTTCTCCCGATGAGTTTTTTCAAGAAAACTCGATTGCTTTTACACAGATTTATCGTGCAAAAGGCAATGAAGCGGCAATGGTTTATTTCATTAACGCTCAAGAATGTTTATCTGGTTCACAAATTGCTAGTAACCGCAATATTTTATTTACAGCGATGACTAGAAGTAAAGCTTGGTTAAGAGTTATTGGTTATGGAGCAAATATGCAAGCTTTAGAGAGGGAATTTCAGGAAATTAAATCGAGAAATTTTGCTCTTGAGTTTACCTATCCAACCCCCGAAGAACTTCAACAAATGAAGAAGGTTTATCGAGATACTCTTAATACCAAGAGATATAAAAATGACAGGGAAAAGCAAGAATTAATTGCCAAGTTAAAAAGTATAGAATTTTCATCAGATGAAAAAAACGAAATTATCAAAATATTCCAAGAATAGTTAAGAAATGCTTAATGTTCAGAATATCTTTAAGGATGTTAAAAATTTAACGGCTAAATTGATAGAAGTAGGATTATCAAGTCAGCAGAACTTTCCGACTTTGAATAAATTGAGTCAAAATATTTCTGAGATTAGCTATGCCAATAGTTCCGACTTATCCATTGCCCTAAAAAATGTTGCCTATCAAGATATTTATGATGAGCTTGATCGCGGTAAGAATTATAATATTAAAATGATTGATGGAGCCTTGATTCAATTACTTTATCGCTTCCAAGGATCGCAGTTATTATCCCATAGACTAGCTTTCTTCTCATCCCCTTATTTAGAATCTTTTCAAAATGAGCCAGAACTATATGAAGAAGATGAGATATTTGCCGATATTATCGACAAAAATATTGTAGCTGTACCGATTAGATTTGATTACGATCCTGATAATTTTCAAGAGATTCATCACCCCAGATGTCATCTCACCCTAGGACAATTCAAAAACTGCCGAATTCCAGTGTCCTCCCCTTTAACACCCAGCATATTTATTGCTTTTATCCTTCGTAACTTTTACAATACAGCCTATCATCTATATTCCGAGCAGATCAATTTTAACAATCAGCGATTTCCAGAAACCATAACTGAAATAGAAACGAATATACTACATTTTGCTATTAAATCTCCCTCTCTATAGTCCCTATTGGATTTACCCTCATACAGTTCAGCGAAACCTCGAAATTTTTTCTCAAAAAAGCTTGACAAAATCCCTCAACTTGCCTTATACTTTCTAGTATAATGGGAATCCGTGCCTGCCTGCGAACAGCTATTTTTTTAAAGAAAAAAAGGAGTCAGGGAAAATAAAGACTCCTTATCTAAGACAGTTTATTGGTGGAATTGGTGCAGTAGGTCGCGAAACTCCGGAAAACTAATCTGATGATCGCGACCGGCATCGGCATGGTGTAACATAGCTTCGATTTCCTTGTCTGTCACCCCCGGTTCGATCGCCTGAAGACAAGCTTTTAACTCCTCAAGGCTAATTTGTCCCGAACCATCACTATCGAATAGCTGGAATCTTTGCAATAAAATTTTTTCCTGTTGATCACGATCGCTGTCACTACTAAAAGATAGACGATCAAAGACCTGAAAAGCGCGGGCGATATTTTGCCATAATTGACGGGACAGAGGACGATGGAGAATCGTTTCCTCCTCCTGACCGGTAACTCCGTACTCCCGACGCAAAGACTCGACAGTTTCCGTTTCCGAGGCCGGCAATTCCGTCAATAAATGCTTGATCGCCTCCCTGGAACTCTTACCGGTTAACACTTCCAGCAATTCTGACCCCACCCGGCGATCGGGGTCTTTTTTCCAAGTCACCAACAAACTTTCTAACAAAGCATCGCGGTAACTCTGCAAACGCAACCAATCCTCGCGACTATACTGCTTGTCCGGATCGAGAAGTTCGGCCGATTCCACACCCAACTCCGTTAGAATTGCCTGATGTTCGGCCTCGGTAATCGTCAACTCTAAGCGCATTTGTTCTAGGATTTCGAGGCTGTGGCCGAAGTCAGTATATCCCTCCTCCAAAGCCTCTTTTAACAAGGCTTTGGAGGCTTTTAAACACTTCTGGTGGCTGAAATCCGGCAGTATCTTGGCCAATACATACACCTCATCCGCGTGCAAAGCTGACAGCGATCGCCCATCAAGATATTTAGCCGTATCGAGACCCAGTTTACCCAACTGTTTACGCAATCTTCCCGCTAGTCCTTCTCGTTGGTAACGGTCGGGATCCCTTGTCCAGGTGCGATATAACCATAAACTACTCAAAACAGCCGGTAAAATATCAGCGAAATAATACCAAAATTTTGGCAAAAGATTAATAAAAGGACGACCAGCGAAAATAAAGAAGAAATTGAAAATCAGAAAAGTTCCGACAGTAAAGACGCGGTGACGGATAATTTCGGTCGGTAAGGGCGACTTTTTGCGGATTCTATAGACTTTATAGGCATTTTCAACTTTTTTACCGAGAAAGTAACCCAAAAAAGTGCAGATTGCCAAAGTTAAGGGGACAGCTACCAGCTTCGGAATCGCAATTGCCTGACCTGCAAGATAAAAACCCGGTTGAAAGAGGGATTCTAGTTGAGTTTCTTCGTGCGCCCAAGCTCCAGAGAAATAATAGTCCCAATTGCCAGCATAGAGATAATAATAGATAAAATAGCCAAAAACTAAGCCAAAATAACCGTAATAAAGCCATTGGTGATCGCTCTTAGTAATCCCATCCCAATAGGATCTTTCCGCATCGATATCGATACAGGGACTCTGACAGGCAACACAGGCACTTTGTTCGCTACCATCTTCATGGACAATACGACACATAGATTGAGTAATCCCACCGCGACTGTCTTCGTGAGCGGTACTATTCAGTAAACCCCTCGGTTCACCGTAAATCCTTTCCACTGGACTCAAGGGACAGAAATAGTTACACCAAGATTTGCCTCCATACCAGTAACCCACAAAGATCGCCGCTAGAATAGTCAAGATTAAAAAGCTACCCAAGACTAAGCGATCGGAATTATCAAAGAGAATCCGTCCGCATAAACCCAAAAATAACAGACTTAATTGTAGATAGAGATAATTCCGGGCTAACCAAGAGTTTTTCGGCACTTTATAGATTTCATAGCGGACTTTCCCCGATTTATCGGTGTATTTTTTCTGACGCTGTTTACCCAAAGCGCGCGGTATTTGAGAAAGAAAGGATAAAGGACAGATACGCCGCCAGAGTTCGTGACCGAATACTAATAAGATAAAAATGCTACTAGGAACCACTATTCCCCAAAAAATCGGCGCAGCTAACTGATAGGAGGATTGGGGTAGGCAAACCCCCTGGACTTTAATGCACACATCGGGATCAACTCTCAGGGGACTAGAAAGATTGTTAGGATCGGTTAATTGTGCCGAAATCGGGTCAAAAAACAGAGAAAATATCAGAATTAACCAAGCGATGGTCACAACCCATCGCAGATAGTGCATTGATCGTTCGGGAATTTGTGCAAACATAGGTCTAAGTAGTGACGGAGAAGAGACTTTTAAGGGAGATTAGGGGTTCAATCCTCGAATTTAACGTTTTTCCTCTAATAGCGGCGAAAAACTTGCCTTTTTGAGGGACTGCATTGCCTTTTTCTACCCCCGAGGAAATTCCCCTTCAGGCAGCAGGATGCGGCGTTGACAAATTAACAGTGATCCAGTATATGTGGGAAAATTGTCTTAAAATATTATCTACGCTGCTACTATCACTAGACTAGAACATTAAAGAGCGTATTGGCTTAATCCTTCTCAAAAGTTTAAATTCTATGGCTGAAAGCTTGAACCATAAATCCGAAAAACCCTCTCCTCCTCCCGTCCCCCAAGAAAACCCTTGGCTAGAAGCAGTTAAAACCATTGTCACGGCTGGAATTTTGGCTTTTGGCATCCGCACTTTTGTGGCCGAGGCCCGTTATATTCCCTCTTCTTCCATGGAACCCACTCTCCAGATTAACGATCGCCTAATTATCGAGAAAGTTAGCTATCATTTTCAGAAGCCAGAACGGGGTGATATAGTGGTTTTTAGTCCGACAGCCGCTCTCAAAGCTCAAAATTTTCATGATGCTTTTATTAAACGGGTGATTGGACTACCGGGGGATAAGGTGGAAGTCAAAAACGGTCTAGTTCACGTCAACGGTAAAGTTTTAGCGGAAAAGTATATCGCCGAAGAACCTAATTATACTTTCGGACCGGTGACAGTTCCCCCCGATCAATATTTGGTTTTGGGCGATAATCGCAATAATAGTTATGATTCCCACGCTTGGGGCTTCGTTCCCCGGGACAACTTAATCGGTCGCGCCGTGGTGCGTTTTTGGCCCTTCAATCGTCTGGGAGGACTTGACAACCCCGACGCTGCCATAAATCAGAATTAATGTCAAGAAAATTTAGTCATTCTCAATAAATTCTAGACATTCTTGACCGGTGAAAGCCTCCACTGGTCTAATATTGGTCTTCTCAATTGCGATCGAAATGACTAGAGATTTTTCAGTATCATGAGGTACAGTAACTAATATCAGTTATCAGTTTTTTAGCCATCAGCTTGTTTCTCCCTCTTCCCTAAAACTGGAGACTTTGTATCTCACCAGTATCAGAATTGCGACAATATTTGGAAAACTTTTGTAATTATAGTTTTCTATAAATCTAAATTTTCAATATTGCTTTGGGCCATAGACAAATGCTCAAGATCCAGTTGATCACTCTCAACATAATCTTTTGCGGTCATATCTTCTAAGCTTACTACTAAACCATCAGACTGAAAACGTCCAGAGTTAGGTAATAAATTTAACCACTTATCTAGCCATTTGTCCCATCCAATGTCATTATAGTCCTCTTGTTCTTCTTCACGAATAAAATAAAACATAAGTTCAGGATTTTCATCATTCCACGAAGGTCTTGCACTAACTCTAATTTCCCGCAAAGCTCGTAAGGCTTCCCCTTCATCACTTTGTTTAGTATGCTTATCTTGCATCCGGTTTTGAAGTTTACTGACAAATTGAACAAAATCATCTGGAAAAGCAAAACGAATTCTTTTTCTTGCTATCGCTTGTCTTAAGAGTCTTTTTTCTTGATCAGTTACACAACCCTGTTGACGATTCCATTGTAAGATCAATGCTTTTTCGGCTGTCATTACCCTATCGAGATCAGCTACTAAGTTTAGTTTGGCAAATCCTTCAATGTAAGCGTATTGAGGTCGTCTGCCTTTTTTTATCTCACTAATTTTTTCAGCTTCAATTTCTACCAGAGGAACAACTTCTAGAAAAGGACGTTCACAACAAGAACGGACAATATCGCAAGTTTGTGTAACAACAACTAGACCTTTTACTTCCGATTCTACAAGATCATTTTCTTCACCATCTTGCTTTGTAGAATCAGGTGTAAGAGGAAATTGAGGATTAAATCGATGAACAAACCGCTGTTCTCCTAAAACAAAATCCCCTTGACACCATGTTTGTAACTCATTGTTAATGAGATCAATCTGTTTGCTTTCCACTGCGATTTTGACCACTCCTCAATGTTTTAGCAGGTCTAGAACGTCCAACATCATGATGAATAGAATCTTGTAAAGCATCAATTAATATCTCCGGTGGTAAAGGCCTACGAAGCTCACTCTCCTCCTCAGACAAAGGTCTTAATTGCGGTCTTTTGGGTGGATTACCACGCCCAAGATTCTCTCTTACTTTATCATATTCTCCTGATATTAATTGGTCTAAAGGCAGTTCCCCATCAGCATTAGGATTCAATAATAACTTACGGTTAAGACTTGCACTTCCTCGATCAATATATCTAATCACTCCCAGTAATCTATTTAATTTCTCCTCATTGTCACTAGCTAGAGGCTGTCCACTTGCCCAAAAATGAATGCTTCGACGTGAAACATTAAATAGTTTAGCAACTTGCTCCCAGGTCAGTCCACTGGTTTTTCTGAGTTCATTAATCGCTTTTTGACTATCTTGAAAAAGATGAGGATTGTGCTTCGGAACAACTATTTCGCTATTAGTTCTTTCTGAAATCGCTAGTAACTTTTGAGCGGCAAGATTATCATAGCCAATGGTACTGGATTCCGCAATACCAGGAATCATTCTAAATCGTTTTTGAGGATTGATTGAGCCAAAAGTATTTGAACGTTCAATCACTAAGTTACTCATTGTTCACCTCCAAAGCGTCTTAGAAATTCTTCGGTTACTGACCATCTAAAAAAAGTATAAATTCTTTCAGAAAATCGTTTTGCATCCTCTAAAATTTTTTCAACGTCAAATTCTTGATTCTCTGAAATAGACATATCTAAATCAAGAAACCAACTCGGTTGATCAATCGGTTTAAAGACATTTGGATCAAAAGTAGCGTTACCCGGAATCAATCCCCATCTTGCTAAAAGTGTCTCTTTGGTATCAGGTAACTGAAACAGAGATTCATTATAACTTTGAAGAATATGTTCTTGAAATGTTGACGCTGTAATATTTATCAGTTCTGATCTGACTAAATTAGAAATATTCTCTACATCAATACCCTCAATACGATCAACATATCTAATACCGATTCGCTCAACAAGGTTGGGTTGAATATGTTCATTAACCGCAGTTAAAACTTCTCTCATTCGCTCTAAAAAGTCCTGACGACTGACATACTTTGATGTGTCTAAGGCTACAAAATTAGACGCTAATGAGACTCGCCAATGATTATTGGCATCTGTAAATTGCCAGATAACCTCAGCTTGAGATCTGACGGCATCTTTTTCTTGATTATCAAAAGTTAATTGATAAGTTCGTTCCTGCCGTAACTTAGGATACTTTGTTCTAATAGCTTCCTGAAATGGAGTCACAAATTTCCTATCCTCAACGGCCAGAATTTGTGGGAACCGTACTTGTCCAAGCACACACACTAGAGGTGCATTAGTTAAGTGAACCTCTGGAGGAGTTGGATCGATCAGTGGATTGTTAATATCGACCACTTTGGACATTTTAGGCTATTTATCTCCTATATTAAGCGTTTTTAGCTAATAGAACACAATAACTATCGGAAGAACTGTTCTGCATCTCCATTGTACGGCAAGACTGTGAAATAACCAGTGAAGTTTAAGAATTGCTATATTTAGGGTCTGCTGAAAAAGTTTTTCCTGGGGGTAGGAGTCAGTAGCCGGTCGTCAGGAGTCGGTCGTTTCAGGCTTTGTTGCCCTTGTTTTTTGTACCAAGCGATGTACCACAAGAAGG
>NZ_JASJFF010000164.1:0-1331 GCF_030065435.1 Microcystis sp. M53603_WE2 | reverse complement strand
CCACCGCTAAATACTTTAGTACCTAATCAGTGACCAGTGACCAGTAATCAGTGATCAGATGTGAGTTTTTATCGGTAAAACCCTACATCCCACACCCTACCTCCAGGAAAAACTTTTTGCCGCAAACCCTAATTAGGGCAGCCATTCCAGTAAAATTCCTAGGGAGCTATCTTTACGGGCGCGGGAATTTTGGGCTTGAATATCGGCAGCTAAACGTAAATTAGAGGTAATCGCATAACCAACCGAAAGAGTAGTCAATCCCACCTCGTTATCACCACCGGGAGAGATAAAACTCTGACTGACGGTGATATCTGCCGCTCCCGTGCGAGAAAGGGCTAATTTGAGCTTTAATCCTAAGTTAAGCCCATCGGTGCTGTAATTTCCTGTTTGAATGTAACGATAGCCCACCATCGGAGCTAGATTGACATAATCGCCCAAAGGGAGGAAATAGTATTGTAAATTTGCTCCTATTGCCGTCCTTTTGCCGTTAAAAGCCGTCTGATAATCGCCGCTTAGGGTTAAACTGGTTTGACCGAAAAACACATCTTCTACCCCCAAAATCACGCCACTGGAATTATCGGTAGAAGGAAACTCTGCATATCCTAAACGGATACGAGTGCGAAAACTAGGATCGCGGCGAATCTCTTCGGCGATATCGGGTATTTTTTCTAACCAACGCTCTAAAACCGGGCTTTCTTGCCGAATTTTCGGGTCTAGGTCTAACTCCGTTTCTGCCCACACAGCACCACTCGCCCCCCATAATAAACTAAGAGCGATCGCATTTACAGAACAGCAAGAGAGCTTAAACATGATCTGCATTATACCCAAGGAGGCAGGAGGCAAGAGGCAAGAGGCAAGAGAAAGAATCTGGCAATAAAGCTTTTAGCTTAACAAATTAGGTTTTAGATTCGGCCTTTGTTATCAGTTATCAGATGTGAGTTTTCAGTTCACTGATTACTGGTTACTGTTTACTTCCCACTTCCCACTCCGACACTCCCCCAAAGGTTACAATTAAAAAAGATAAGATTCCCCGTTATTCTTGAGAGGACGGGGGCAGTAGGAGTAGCAATAGTGGTTAGAATATTAAAACTTTCGCAATTAAGTAGCGCGGAACGGGCAAAACTTCAGAAAAGAGCCGAGTTAGATATTGACAACGCCCTAAAAGTCGCTCAAACGGTCATAGAAACCATCCGCAAACGGGGGGATGCCGGCGTTGTGGACTATGTGCGGCGTTTTGACTACGAAGGTGCGACGGTAGAAAATATCAAAGTCAGCGAGGCAGAATTTGAGCAGGCTTTTCAGTTAATTGAACCGGAAGTAAAAACCGCCAT
>NZ_JASJFF010000420.1:0-4100 GCF_030065435.1 Microcystis sp. M53603_WE2 | reverse complement strand
GGTTAAAGTTGCTTGACCGACGCTTTCGCTACCGCGCATCAGGGTGACGAGTTGATCACCGACGACGGGAATAGCAGCAGGTACACCGGAAACAATTTTAACCGCCCAGTAACCCACCTGATCCCAGGGTAAGGAGTAACCAGTGACACCGAAGCTAACGGTGATTACGGCCAGGACAACCCCAGTTACCCAGGTTAATTCCCGAGGTTTTTTGAATCCACCGGTCAGATAGACGCGGAAAACGTGCAGGATCATCATTAACACCATCATACTGGCGGACCAGCGATGGATAGAACGAATTAACCAGCCAAAGTTAACTTCGTTCATGATGTACTGTACGGAGGAGAGGGCCTCTGCTACAGTGGGTTTGTAGTAGAAGGTCATGGCGAAACCAGTGGCAAACTGGATCACGAAGCACACAAGGGTGATACCACCCAGACAGTAGAAGATATTGACGTGGGGGGGAACGTATTTGGTGCTGATATCATCAGCGATCCCTTGAATTTCTAAGCGTTCCTCAAACCATTGATAGGCTTTAGAATCCGTTACTTGTTTGGTAAACATCGCGTAACCAGTAAGAAAAATGAAAGATTTAAGGTGTGACCTTTAAAAAATGTAACACAGTTTTCAGGGCTAATTCTCGCTCCGGTCAGGTTTCTCCACTGGTGGGGATCAATCTGTGATCGCCAGTCCCGAAAAACGTAACTTCCTAAAATTTCCCTTAAAATGTCTCCTAGACTACAAAAAATCGGGCTAATTGTCCGACACTGGGAATAGGTAAGGTTGACAGCTAGTTACTGATTTGCTCACATTGACCTACATACGCCACTATTTAGGCGAACGTTTGTGACCCTAAGAAAAGCCGTTGAGCTATGGGGATTACATCCCAATACATTAAGAGAATATGCCGATGAAGGGAAAATCAAAAGTATCAAAAACGAAGCAGGGCAACGATTGTACGATGTCCAGTCTTACGTCAATGGTGCAGCTAGAGCTTCCCTTGTTTGCTACTGCCGAGTCAGTTCAATCAAGCAACGAGATGACCTTGAGAGACAAGTCAGCTTTATGCGCGGATTCTATCCAGAGGAAGAAATCATCAAAGACATCGATAGTGGGCTTAACTTCCAAAGAAAAGGACTTAGAGCCATACTGGACAGATGATTGTGGGGAAATAAACTCACAATTGTTATGTCCACACTGGACAGATTATGCCGATTTAGATTCGAGCTTATACAGTATATGGTCGAACAAAACGGTGGCAAAATCTTGGTTCTCGACCAAACTGTTCACAGTCCCGAATCAGAACTTACAGCAGACTTGTTATAAATACTTCACATCTTCTCTTGCCGAATGTCCAGACTCAGGAAGTACGCTCAAAAAATCAAAGAAAGTACGGATTTATCCAACAACAGAACAGAAGAAACTGATGAAACACTGGTGGGGAGTATCTCGGTTTGTCTTCAACCAAACCATTAAATATCTACAGGAACCAGGTAGAAAAGCTAATTGGAAGGCTATCAAGACGGGAATCATTAATGATTTACCAGAATGGGCTAAAGAAGTCCCCTACCAGATTAAATCAATAGCAGTCAAAGACGCTTGTGAAGCCGTTAAAAATGCTCAAAGAAAATATCAAAAAACTGGGGAAATCCAGAAAGTAAAATTCCCTTCCCGTAAAGATAAACAGCAATCCTGTTATATTCCTAAGTCAGCCATTTCAGCAAAAGGAATATATCACACAAAATTAGGGCAAATACGCTTCACCGAATCACTGCCCGACAATTTTGGGGATAGCCGATTAGTATCCAGAAATGGACAATACTATTTAGCTATTCCCCATGAGGTGCAACGATGGGAATCCGATAACCAAGGACGCATTGTCGCCCTAGACCCCGGTGTTAGAGATTTTCTGGCACTATTCTCGCCTAATAGTTTTGGCTCAATCGGGAGTCAGGATATAGGTAAAATCCAACGATTATGCTATCACCTTGATGATTTAATTTCTCGTTCTACCAAAGTTAATGCTAAAACCAGAAACCGTTATCGAAAAGCAGCTAATCGACTAAGAAATAAAATCAGGAATTTAGTAGATGAACTTCATCATCAAGTTGCTAGATTCCTAGTTGATAACTTTGATGTGATTCTTTTGCCTACTTTTGAAGTGTCAGAAATGGTTCTAAAAAATAGCAGGAAGATTCGCTCAAAATCTGTTAGACAGATGCTTAACTGGTCTCATTACCGATTTAAGCAATTTCTCAAGCATAAGGCTTTTGAGATGGGTAAATTAGTAATAGACTGCTGTGAAGCCTATACGTCGAAAACAGTTAGCTGGACTGGTGAATTAATACATAACTTAGGGGGAAAAAAAGTCATTAAATCCAAGATTGATGGCAAGAAGATGGATAGAGATATTAATGGCGCACGAGGAATTTTTCTTCGTGCTTTGGGAGATACCCCCTCTTTAAGAGACTCTCTTAGAGTGCATTGTTAATGTATGTTAGCAAAAAAGTATCGGTATGAAATGAGGTCAGTGTGCTATTAAATACCTACGATCCCGAAGGCTTCTACGACGAACTATTCTTAGATGATGGTCAACCTCGTCCCCACTCCTCCCCTTTAATCAAATGGTTGCAGAATCTGCCACCCCGAGAACTTCAACAACACCGGGAAACCGCTCAGTCGGCCCTGTTTGAATTGGGGGTGACTTTCAATGTCTATAGCGACAATCAAGGGGTAGAAAAAATCTTTCCTTTTGATATTATTCCCCGAATTGTCGCGGCTGAGGACTGGGATTATTTGGAAAGAGGACTGAAACAACGCATCAAAGCTCTCAATCTTTTTCTCTCCGATATCTACAATGACCAGTTAATCATTAAAGATGGCATTATTCCCTCCGAATTAATCGCCTCGGCGACGGGATTTCTGAAACCCTGTCTGGGACTGAAACCCGCCGGAGGTATCTGGTGTCACATCACGGGGACCGATTTAGTCCGCGATAAAGATGGTCAGTGGTACGTTTTAGAGGATAATTTGCGGGTTCCTTCTGGTATTTCTTATGTCCTCGAAAATCGTCGGGTAATGAAAAGCACCTTCCCCGATATTTTCCAGACAATGAATGTTAAACCGGTGGATGATTATCCTTCCCATCTGTTGGAAACTCTCCTTAATTTAGCCCCACTCCAATTACCTAATCCCACCGTAGTGGTTTTGACCCCCGGAACCTATAATTCTGCCTACTTTGAACATTCTTTTATCGCCCAACAAATGGGGGTAGAATTAGTGGAAGGGCGTGATTTGGTCGTCTTTGATGGTTATCTACAAATGAAAACCACCAAGGGATTAAGACGGGTAGATGTGGTATATCGTCGCCTCGATGATGACTTTTTAGATCCGGCGGTTTTTCGTCCCGATTCGATGTTAGGTGTACCCGGATTATTAAAAGTTTTTCAGGAAGGCCGCGTCGCTTTAGCTAATGCTCCTGGTACGGGAGTCGCTGATGATAAGGTTATTTATGCTTTTGTCCCCGATATGATTCGTTATTATCTGGGAGAAGAAGCGATTTTAAATAACGTTCCCACCTATCTTTGTTGGCGAGAAAAGGACTTAGATTATGTCTTAAATAATCTCGATAAATTAGTTGTGAAAGCTGCCAATGAATCGGGAGGTTATGGGATGTTAGTTGGTTCTCAAGCTACCTCGAAAGAACGAGAAGAATTTGCCCCACGCATTGCCGCTAATCCCCGCAATTACATCGCTCAACCAGTGTTAAGTCTTTCTAGGGTTCCAACTTTAATTGACACGGAAATTGAAGGTCGTCATGTGGATTTACGTCCCTATATTCTCCATCGAGGCGATGAAATTTATGTGCATCCCGGGGGGTTAACTCGCGTTGCTTTGAAAAAGGGTTCTTTAGTGGTTAATTCTTCTCAAGGTGGTGGCAGTAAAGACACTTGGGTTCTCACCAAGTAATAAGGACAATCCTCAAAATTTTGGTGGGTTACGGCGAAAATTAAATCATCAGTCAACTGCGTAAATTATTGTCGCCTAACCCACCCTACCCTTTTCACTTTTTCCTGGTTAATTATGCTTAGTAGAGTTGC
>NZ_JASJFF010000179.1:0-1470 GCF_030065435.1 Microcystis sp. M53603_WE2 | reverse complement strand
GTGAATAACTATGACAACCAATCTAGACAGAGAGCGCGATAACTGGTCTTTCCATACCAAAGAATTGATCGATACTTTACCCCTACCCTGGACGCGTGGTTTACTCTATTTTCTGATTATTTTCGTCTCGATCATTCTCCCTTGGGCGATATTCTCAAAAGTCGATGAAACGGGTGTCGGTCCGGGAAAACTGGAACCCCAAGGGGAAACAGTCAAACTCGACGCAATCACCGCAGGAGAAGTGGAAAAAATCTATGTCCGTGAAGGCCAAGAGGTGAAAGCAGGACAACCGATTTTAACCCTAGATTCCTCATTAATCGGCAAGGAAATACAACAAATCGAGGAGAAAATAGAAGGACAAAAAAGCCGTCTTTCCCAACAGAAACTTGTCAAAAGTCAGTTAGAGATTTCTTTAACCACCCAAAGCCAACAAAATCGCGCGGCAGCAGCGGAAAAAGAAGCCTCGATCGAACAAGCGCGGGAGAATGTGGACGCATTAATCAAGAAGGCCAAAATATCCCTAGAAGAACAACAAGCGCGAGTCAATCAAGCGAAAACCGCCCTCGCACAAAGTCAGACCGATTATCCGATTCTCAAAAGTCGTTATGAAACGGCTTTAAAAGAAGTCGATCGCTACCGAAAAGCGTGGGAGGATGGCGCGATATCGGAGGTGCAATTCATCGAGCGCGAGGACAATGCCAAGGAGCGCCAACAACTCTACGAGCGGGGAAAAGCGGAGGTAAAAGAAAATCAACATAAACTAGCGGAATTAAAAAGTGCCTACCGTCAGACGAGTCAACAAACGAGCGCCGATATCGCCCAAGCGCGTCTGCAATTACAGGAGCGGCAGCGGGGTTATCAAAGTCTCCGCCATTCCAACGAGTTGGCACTCTTAAGGATACAGGAGCAGATTAACAATCTAGACACGGAGATCGCAACACTGGCATCGGAAATCGCCCAAAGCGAGAGCCAACGGCAAGCGCTCCAAATCCAACTAAGTCAGAGGGTTTTAAAGGCGAATACCGACGGCACGATCTTTTCATTACCGATTAAACGCGCGGGTGCGGTGGTGCAGTCGGGAACGCGGGTTGCGGAGATAGCACCGAAAGGATCGCGGTTTATTCTCAAGGCAGAAATGCCCACAGATCAAAGTCAATTTCTCCGCGCCGGTATGCCGATAAAAGTCAAGTTCGATGCCTATCCTTTTCAGGATTACGGCATTATCGGCGGCAAGATCACCAAGAAATCACCGACGGCGATCGAGAAGGATACGGCGACGGGAAAAATCAACGTTTTCGAGCTAGAAATTCAACTCGATCGCTCCTGTATTCAAAAGGGAAATCAATGTATTCCCCTCAATCCGGGAGATACGGCTACCGCAGAAGCGATCGTCCGTCAGCGTCGGGTGATCGATTACATCCTCGATCCCTTTAAGGATCTGCAAAAAGATGGGTTAAAACTGTAGTTTTT
>NZ_JASJFF010000098.1:0-3951 GCF_030065435.1 Microcystis sp. M53603_WE2 | reverse complement strand
TAACTGAAAGATCGTGCTAAGTAGGGAGGCACAATTATTTGTAGGATGGGTTAGCGGTAGCCTAACATGAGCGGGCGTTGGGTTTCATGCTTCAACCCAACCTACGTTCATCTTATATTTAATTCCACCCACCTACTTATTAATATAAGATTATGTAATCATGAGTAAAAACAATTGTTCCTGTGCGTATTCCATTTATTTCTTGAATATAAGTATCGGTGTCATATCGTTTAAATCTGCTATCTTGAAAACTGTTAATTAACCCAGGAAAATCCTCTAATTCAGAGGCACTAATTAATCTATTTCCGTAAAGAAGATCACCAGAAAAAACCCTAAAGGTAGAAGAACGGGTTTCCTCGGAAAATAAACTGCTACAGTTAGGTTGTAAATAGATGTAGATGTAGGCCAAACGCATATCTACAGAAGGCACAAATTCTAAGCCCAAATCAAAATAGCATAGAGTAGGTGGATTAAAAACAGATAAAATAGATTCCCGATAATTATCAGGCTTTCCAAAACTTCTCAACTGAATAAGATGACTACCAGTATTGACTCCCCCTCCTCTTAAATTGTTAAGAGAACATTGTTGAAAGTCAAGAAAGGTTTTAGTTATCGTTCTTTGCCAACTATTAATAATGACTAGAGAATTTCCCCAATACCTATACTGTTCTGGTCGGCGATCGATCTCGATACCAATAGGATCATCCGATTGACGGGGTTCTACCATGCGATAATAGTAAGTGTAGTTGCTAAATTTTACTCTTCGCGGCCCTGGAAGATCATTAACAAAGTTTTTCTGATCTACTTGCCGGCCAAATTCACAAACACTTTGATAATCTTTTATAGTAAACATTGGTAAAAGAATATCTGGTGGCGGCAGTTTGATTTCATCATCAGACCAACGACCTGTAAAAATCCAGGCGGCTGCCCGCTCAGAAACTACCCAAGCAAGACCTCTATATACAGGAATATTGTCAATACTCATTGTTAATAAATAAATCTGATCATTTATTTTGTAACAATTATCCCCAAAACTCTCAAGGATTGTGGCATCGATCTCAGCTAAAGGTTTGCCAAATGGAAGTGCGAGTAAATCAGTAAGATTGCTCATCATTGAATTTTTTGACTAAGTTACTGTTTCTGTTATACGCTATTTAGATGCTGAACAGCTTACTGTTTACCGATCACAGCAAAAAAGCTCCCCAATGCCTGCTCTTTCTGGGAACTTGTTGATAACACGAATGTAGTATATAATGTAATATAGGTAATAAGCTGTACTGCATTTAAACTGCGTCTTGACAATTTTAGTACAAATGCTCAGAACTCTGGTGCAGTCTGAACGAGTAATTTAGATAGTCAACAGCTTATCCTCTGGCGCTAAAACACGATCACTGATAACAATTTATCTAATTCATCGCAGAATCTAAATTGCCTTATTGTCTTGGTTACATCGGCTTTTTACCTGATTATTTCCTAAAAACTATGGCTTACGAAACTCTGGATATTTCCACACCGACACCGATTTTATCTTGGGCGGGGCATGAATTAGGACCCCAAGAAACCCAAATGGCCAAAAATGTCGCTTCCCTACCTTTTGTTTATAAACACATTTCTTTAATGCCCGATGTTCACTTGGGTAAAGGCGCTTTAGTCGGTTCGGTGATTGCCACCAAAGATGCCGTAATTCCTGCCGCCGTCGGAGTCGATATCGGTTGCGGCATGGCTGCCCTAAAAATGCCTTTTACTGGCGAACAATTGCAGGGAAAACTTAAAAAAATTCGCCTCGATGTGGAGGCGAATATTCCCGTCGGTTTTGCTGAAAATAAAGAAGTGGATCGGGAAGTAACTAAATGGCCAAAATGGGCTGAATTTAAACAGATTCATCGAGGCGTGCAGAACCTAGAGAAAAAAGCCCTTAAACAAATGGGTTCTCTGGGGGGTGGTAATCACTTTATCGAAATTTGTTTAGATACAGACAATCAAGTTTGGTTAATGCTCCATTCCGGTTCTAGAGGTATTGGTAATCAACTGGCCCAATGTCATATTGATACGGCCAAAGAGTTAGCAAAACTAGCAGAATGTAAATTACCTGACCTCGATCTGGCCTACTTTGTCGCCGGTACAGAAGAATTTACCGCCTACTGGCACGATCTACAATGGGCCCAGGAATATGCCCGTTATAATCGGGAAATTATGATGGCTAGATTTAAACGGATTGTTGAAAAACATCTAGCGGGAGGCAAACCAACTAAACCCCTCTTAGTGGTTAATTGTCATCACAATTATGCCGAACAAGAAATTCATTTTGGGGAGGAAGTTTATGTCACCCGCAAAGGAGCCGTCCGCGCCAGAGAAACCGATTATGGTATTATCCCCGGTTCCATGGGAGCGCAATCTTATATTGTCAAAGGCAAAGGAGAACATAATAGCTTCTGTTCCTGTTCCCACGGGGCCGGGCGCTTGATGTCGAGAAATCTGGCTAAAAAAACCTTTACTCTTGATGATTTAATCGCCCAAACCGAAGGGGTTGAATGCCGCAAAGATGAGGGCGTTATTGATGAGATTCCGGGGGCCTATAAACCGATCCAACAGGTGATGAATCAACAGGCGGATCTAGTGGAAATTGTCGCCACTCTCAAGCAGGTGATGTGTGTCAAAGGTTAACAAATCATGGCAACAGCGATCGATTTTTGTCGTTTTTTCCCTAGCATGAAAAAGATAGGAATCGATCGAGGATTATAAGCGATGAGTCTGACTATTGCTGCCCAATTAGCGCAAATTCCCGCCCATCATCTCAATATCATGGGCTATGTGGATGAATCCGCCGTTAACGGCCCCGGCTGTCGGGCGGTGGTCTGGGTACAGGGTTGTTCTCGCGAGTGTCGGGGTTGTTTTAATCCAGCTTCCTGGCCCTTTAAGATCAATCAATTAATTACTGTTGAGTCTCTAGCTGCCAAAATTTTGGCTAATCCCCGCAATAGTGGCCTAACTTTCTCCGGAGGTGAACCTTTTTGGCAAGCAAAAGCCTTGACAGAATTAGCTAAATATGTTAAGGAAAAAGGCTTAAATGTGATGTCCTTCACGGGATTTACGATCGAACAATTGCGCTCAACCCAAGCACCGCCCCACTCTCAAGAATTATTGGCCCAGTTAGATATTTTGGTGGATGGGGCCTATGTGGAATCCCTCGCTATTCATTCCCCCGATTCTCCCGTTTCTTCTAGCAATCAACGGATTCACGTCCTCAATCCCGCTCTGGAAGATCAGATTAATTGGGCATCGGATCAAGTGGAAATTCATATTCTCAAAGACGGAACCCGAATTTTTACGGGATTTTGGGGACAGATTATTTCTTGATTGGGCCCAGAATCAGTAATCAGTGATCAGTAAACAGTAATCAGTGATCAGTGATCAGTAATCAAGATTATCCAACTACTTACTCTCACTTCATACCGCTCACTGAGAACTCAAATCTGATCAGTGATCACTGCCTAGTAATTTAGGATCACAGATCCACTAACATCAATTCCTCGACTAAATCAAAATTAGCCGTTACCGATTGCACATCATCGAGGGATTCTAGGGTGTCGATTAACTTCAATAAAAAACAGGCCTGGTCTCGATCGCTCACTTCTAGGGTATTAGTGGGAATCCAGCGTAATTCTGCTTCTTTGACCTTAAATCCCGCTTCTTGCAGAACCTTATTCAATCTCTCCAGGTTAGACACCTCATTGACATACTCCCACCGTCAAGCTACGCTGTGACGGGGGATTCTTTCCACATCGCTGTTAGAAATTCCTTGTTCAACGAGACAGCTTAGATTCTCAATGTCTCCACTGAAAATCCAGAGACCGGACTCTCCCAAGGCGTTTGGGTCGGTTTCTGTTTGCCCAACAGTACCGTTGAGATGATTTCCCAAATATTGTAACCCTTTTTTAAGAATATTTATTG
>NZ_JASJFF010000484.1:0-4623 GCF_030065435.1 Microcystis sp. M53603_WE2 | reverse complement strand
CCTTGACACACAATATTTAAGGCTCTTTAGTAAAATATCCTTCAGGTAGAACCTGAATAAAGGGTTCCCAAGTAGAACCTGGGAACGAGATAAGAACTCAAATCTGATAACTGATAACTGATAACTGATAACTTACCCACTGATAACTGATAACTGATAACTGATAACTGTAAAAAAATGAATGCTTTATCAATACCGACGTGGATAGTTCATGTATCGAGTGTCGTAGAATGGATAGCGGCAATCTGGTTAGTCTGGACCTATGGCGACATCAGTAGCGATCGATCGTGGCGAATGTTATCTTGGGGGATGTTACCCGCTTTAATTGGGGCCATGTGTGCCTGTACATGGCATTTTTTTGATAATATCAGTGCCTTATCCTGGTTAGTCACCCTACAGGCAGCCATGACTGTCTTAGGAAATTTTACCCTCTGTGCTGCCGGTTGGTGGCTGTGGCGTTCCAGTAAAATTAGCGTTAACAATGAATAAAGAGAGTTTATTTGCCATCTCCCTGTTTCCCTATCTGGGGTTTCTTTGGTTGATCACTCGTTCGGGAAAAATGCCCCGTTTAGCCCTAATTGGCTTTTATGTGCTGTTAATCTTCGTTTTTATCACCATTCCTGCCGGTATCTACGCCAAAATCCACTATGGTCAAGAATTAGCTAACGTCGATTGGTTACACGGCAGCGCCGAATTTTTCCTCACCCTCTCCAATATTCTCGTCGTCTTAGGTTTTCGTCAGGCAATTTTAGCGAAAAAGGAAACAGAGAAAGGGGAACAGGGATAAGGGGTGTGGGGTGTGGGGTGTGGGGTGTGGGGAAGTGGGAATTGGGGTGTAGGGTGTGGGGTGTAGGGTGTGGGAAGTGGGGAAGTGGGGAAGTGGGAAGTGGGGGGTATTTTCAGGGAACAGTGGACAGTGAACAGTAAACAGTAATCAGTGAACTGATGACTGATAACTGATAACTGATAACTGATAACTGATAACTGAATTGTGATACAATCGCCCCAAAACGTCCCCGCGTCAGTCAAATATGTCCCCGATTACACCGTCCATCAGTGTCAACGAACCAAACCCGCAGGCTGCCATCCAGACTTTATCGGTAGTGGTTCCCATTTATAACGAAGTGGACAGTATCCCCCATCTCGTCGAGAGTATCGCCACGATTTTGCGTTCTTATCAAATTAACTACGAGATAATCTGTGTTGACGACGGTTCTAAGGACGGTTCCACCGAGGTTTTAACTAATTTAGCCAAAAATCGCGATGATCTCAAGGCGGTAATATTGCGACGCAACTACGGACAAACCCCCGCTATGGCTGCCGGATTCAATTATGCCACGGGACAGGTCATCGTTACCCTCGACGGCGATTTACAGAACGATCCCAATGATATACCCCTATTATTGGCCAAATTAGAGGAAGGTTATGACCTCGTGAGTGGCTGGCGCAAAAATCGCCAAGATGACCGGGTAAAACGGCTTTTACCCTCAAAAATAGCTAATTGGCTGATAGCAAAGGTTACAGGGGTCAAATTACACGACTACGGTTGTTCTTTGAAAGCCTATCGAGCCGAATTAGTCGCCGATATGAATCTTTACGGGGAATTACATCGCTTTTTACCCGCATTGGCTTTTATTGAAGGGGCAAAAATAACCGAAATTCCCGTTAATCACCACGCTAGACGGTTCGGACAGAGTAAATATGGTTTAGGTCGCACAATTCGCGTGATTATGGACTTATTTACTGTCTTTTTTATGAAAAAGTTCCTCACCCGTCCGATGCACATTTTTGGACTCTACGGACTGTTATCGATGGTAGTGGGGATTATTCTAGGCACTTATCTGACTATTCTCAAACTCGGTTTCGGACAAGAAATCGGCGATCGACCTTTGTTAATCCTGGCCGTGTTATTCTTTTTAACTGGGGTACAATTACTCTGTTTTGGTCTTTTGGCAGAAATTTTGATGCGAACTTACCATGAATCCCAAAAACGTCCCATCTACCGCGTTCGTACTGTTGTCGGGAATAGGGGATTTTTCAGTGAGCAGTGAGCAGTAATCAGTGAGCAGTAAACAGTAATCAGTAAACAGTAATCAGTGAAAAGACATCTCGGAACTTGCCACTTAATATTGTTCACTGAAAACTCAAATCTGATGACTGATAACTAAATCACTGATAACTGAATCACTGATAACTGATAACTGATAACTGATAACTGATAACTGAAAAAAATATGACTATTTGGGAACTTGATTTTTATTCGCGGCCGGTGGTGGATGAAAATAATAAAAAAAGATGGGAATTATTAATCTGTGAAACTCCGGCAACAATCGATCGCTCCTCCGATACAATATTTAAATATGCCAGTTATTGTCCTAATACGATGGTTAATTCCCAATGGTTAGGAGAGGCAGTTACTGCAGCTATCAAGGAAGCGGGGGTAACTCCCAAAAAAATTCGCTTTTTCCGTCGTCAGATGAATAACATGATTAGCAAAGCTTGCGAGGATATCGGTATTCCCGCTTCCCCTAGTCGTCGCACTCATGCTCTCACTAGATGGATAGAAGAAAGAATGGTTAATTTATACCCTCAAGAAGTTGGTTATGATCAAAATTTAACTAAAACTGCTTCCGTTAATTATCCCCCTTTAAATGCTGTTCCCCTTCCCGATGCTGTCCGGGGAGATAAGGCAGATAAATGGGCTTTTGTTACGCTAGAATTGTCTTCTTTTAATGATTTAAAAGATTGGGATATTAGCTTCGGAGAAAATTTGCCTATACTGGGAATGGGGTTAGATGAGAATCTAAAAATCCCCGGTTTAGTTATTTTTTCCCCCCGCGCTTTACCATTAGCTGGTTGGATGTCAGGGTTAGAAATGGCCTATTTAAAGTTAGAAACTGGTTCTCGTCCTCTGCTACGTTTAGAAACGGGTGCTAGTGATAGCTGGATTCTCGTCAACGTCACTAATGCCGAGACTTTAAACGAAGCCAAAAACTTTGAAGAAGCTAAACAAAAAGCCAATAATCTGCATTTTTTAGCCATTCAATCTAACCCTGAATCGGAATCCTTCGCTGGTTTTTGGCTACTACAAGAAGGCTCTCAAGAGTAAAGTTTAGTCAAGGTGGGTTTTCAATCCACCCCCACAGAATTAACTTAAAAACATTGTCTAGTCCAGCTACCGTGTAACCCGTAGGGAATATGATGTTTAAGATGGATAACTGCTAGGGAATTAGTGATATCTTTAGCATCTAAGATTACCCCATTCGATCGATGATTGGCCGCATCGTAAGTAACTACCAATAACCAACCATCATCTTCAGCGATTCCATCGGGTTTAGGCACAAAAATTGGCTCACCTGCGAATCCCCGGGGGGCAAAAGAATGTAATTGTTTTTCTCCCGTTAATAAGTCCAGTTTTAAGATTGCTTGCAAAGGAGCATTACCAGTGGCATGATGAGCGGCAGCGATGTATAAATAACGGTAATCTCGACCAACTTTTGCAGGATTAATGCTGGGAAACTCACAACAATGCTCTAGAATACATTCTCTTGTAACGGTATTTTCTGATAAATTTAGTGTAAATCGCCACAGATGTCCGGGAGCTAAACTATCAAAATCTACCGATTGAAAATTGCTATTTGAATCCAGTTGTGGTAAGGATTGATAACAAATAGAATCGATATAAATTTTCTCCCCTTGTGCAAAAGCATTGCTATGATGGAACACAAAACCCGATGGAGTTTCTAAAACTTTCACTTCTCTTTTGTTAGGATCCCGGGGGATAATAATAATCTTAGTTAACTTGTCCGGTTGATTGATGACGCATTCCCCCGCACCTTTTAACCCAAAAAGAAAGGGAAAAGGATTATAACCAACCGGGTTTTGGAAAAAGATAGCGTAGTGGGGAGTAATAACAAAATCGTGGATAAAACAGAAGCCAGGTATACTGTGGGTATGACGACGTAATAACTTACCCGTGGGACTAATTTCGTAGAGAGTAATGGCACTCGACAAACCCGTTTTAATGGCAAAATTTACCAGACAAGGTTGATGATTATCGAAGATACAAGCGGGATCGATGCGAGGATGAGCGGCAAAAGAATCGCCTTTTTCCAAGATACCATCGAGATAGTCTAAACCAATAGTATCAAGGGTTTTAGCATCGAGGCGATGGGGTTCGGCCGCTTCCCAAAGTGCCAGTAATTTATCACCCCAGTAGATAACATTAGTATTAGCAATATTTTTCAGACGCAAATCAAAAGCATTGCCGAAAATTCCCCCCGGTTTTTTCGTGCCGAAAACACCGCGATAAAGGGGTTTTCCCGCTTTCTGTTCCTGGAGATAACCCTCAGTTTTCACAAAACGATTACGATAATGTACGCGCCCATGGTTGAAGCTAATCGCGCTGATCATACCATCCCCATCGAAGGGATGAGCGATCGCAGTGCCAGCGATATCGAGTAAACCGGGGCCGTTTTTAAAGACTGTACCCTGTAAATCGGGGGGAATTTGCCCCTCGATGTCTTCTACCTCGTAATCGTACTCGTTAGGTTGGGATTGATAGCCTTTTTGCCAATCCTGACGATTATAGGATTTTTCGCCAATTGTCGGAGTTAATACCAT
>NZ_JASJFF010000532.1:0-4292 GCF_030065435.1 Microcystis sp. M53603_WE2 | reverse complement strand
TAGCCATCAAAGCCGAAGCAACCGGATTCGGCTGATTGAGAAAATCTCGCCAATTTAATCGATTTAACTGCACTACTTGATAGTTAAATTCTAACACCTTAAAATCGGGAAAATCGACTACATATTGACTAATCGCTTCTCTTTTTGGCTTTGAATAAGAAAAAATTACAATCGGATAAATCGGTAAGACAAATTTCTCATGAAAGCGAGCAAAATAAGTAAACATTCGCCGGTTAAACCACTGGCGGGAACTTTCCTGCGCCTCCACATGAATCAGAAAAAAAGATTCTTTTCCTCGAAACTTAACTTGTGCGACTAAATCGCTTTCATACCTTTCTCCTTCGGTGACATCGGTAAATACTTCTTTGTCTAAAAAAGTAATCGAGTCCCTATCTAAATAATCGATCAATTGAGGGAAAAACAACTCAATAAATTCGACAAAAAAGGTGGAGATTAACTCCTTAAATAAGCGGTCATGGTCAATATTATTAGTCATGTAATATCATCTTAACTAATCTGAGCGATGAATGACTACTCTTCTGTATTGTATTCTGAAAAGTCGGTTTTGGCAACGGATTGTTATGATCTCACCCCCTTAACCTACGAGGAGAGGGGGATGCTTCCCGCAAAAAAAACTACAGAAAACGGGTTTCTTGAAGAAACCCGTTTTCTCGAGAAAAAAAACTGGAGCGAGCGCTTTTCGCCACCCCAGTGCTGTCACGGAATTCAATTCTGTATCTAAATTAACACATTATTGGTAGCAAGCATGATTAAGGAAATTGGAAATTTTTCCCAAAGGGGTTTCCAAAGGCTGTAACCTTTACTGACAGGGGATTTCAGTCCTGATAAGTCCAAAGTTTTGGGAGTCTATCCTCGAAAATTAAACTTCGGCGCTGAGATGTTCCCCCAGATGAACGGTTTTCACCCATTTTAAACGTTTAGGACGCAAAGCCATCCGCAGGCTGACACTGGGAATAATAATAAACCAGTGCATCATATAAATCATGCCGCGAATGGTTTGAGCAAGGATGTCCAAACCAAGAGCGAAAGTGAATTTTTTACCCGTATTGACTCGGATTAATCCTGTCACCATCCCCCAGAGAGAAAGGGAAAGAGCCAAACCAGTTAAAGGAGTTAAAATCGGAGCTTGATGACGAGTAATAGTGATTAAAAGATCGGGAATAGCGGCCGCAGGTAAGATATATTGAACGATCAAAAAAGCAATTAAATCAAACTTTTTCGGCCAAGGCATGGGAGACTTTAAAATTGCTTTCCAATAGTCGAGATAACGCTGAAAACCACCTTCGGCCCAACGATTGCGCTGATGCCATAAAGCGATCGCAGTTGTCACCCCTTCTTCCGCTACTGCGGGAAAATTTAAGATATTAATTTTCCAATTATCGATATGGAGACGAATAGTTAAATCAAGATCGTCGGTGATCGTTTGTTCATTCCAACCCCCGCAACGATTTAAGGCACTACGTCGGACAAATTGACCATTTCCGCGCAATTCTCCGATCCCTCCCACTGCGATCCGTTGCTGTTGGAAACAACTATCAAAGATCATTTCTACCGCTTGTCCCTTTGTCCAGAAGTTTTCGGCGGCATTGGCGATCGCTTTTCGCACCTGTACCGCACCTACTTCTCGATCGTCGAACATCGGGACGACATGACGCAGTAAATCGGCGGATAATCCCGCATCGGCATCGAATACGCCAATAATTTCCCCGTTAGTCAGGGATAAAACCTGATTCAAGGCGCCGGATTTGCCACCTCCGGCATTAGCAGGACGATGGAGAATTTGTAATTGGGGATATTCTAAAGCAAGGCGATCGAGAATTGCACCGGTGTTATCGGTACTATAATCATCGACGATCCAAACTTCTAACTTATCTTGGGGATAGTCTAGATGACAGAGATAATTAACCAGTTTCGTGATTACGGTTTCTTCATTTTTGGCCGCTACTAAGAGGGACACCCTGGGGACAGAGGCTAAATCCTGATCTGGTAAAGGAACTGGCGGCGTTTCTGGTTTGGTGAACAGCAGCCGCAAAGCTTGCCCCGATAGTACCATAGTTAAGGCGATAATTGCCCAATAACCCCAACTAAGCCAATGAAGTCCGATAATTATTGTCCAGATCGCCATGAGGCTAAAAGCCGCTTTCTGTCTGCGTCCCGATCGGCCTTGAAAAATTTCGCTCCTAAATTCGTCCTCTTCGTCTTCGGGATCGGACCAGTCAGATAGGAGGGAACCAATCGGGTCTAATTCTTCGTTATCATCCTCTCGCGACCAATAATTTTCTGCCATAATCGACTCAGGTTAAGTAACTGTTCCAGTAGACGCTTGTTTCTTGCTTTATTTTACCGAAAATTGTTAAAATTTTTAACAGAATCTTAAGTTTTTTCGGGAAAGAAACCCTAGTTTTTCAGGCTATTGGTTTTTTTTGCCCGATAAATGCGCTTTTTCGGCTAAGATTGCTCTGTTTACATTCGTTGAGAAAATTTAACATTTATCCCCTATGTCAAACCTGCTCCTCTGTGTCGGACTGATTTGTGGCTCAATTATTTGGGTGGAGATCGTGCGTGATAGCTATCATGCTCTGGCCCACCATTGGCAGCCCCTTTATCGTCTGCACGTCTGGCATCATCGGGTTTTTCGTCCCGATCTGTCGGTAATGAGCGAGGAAATTTATCGTCGGGCGCACTGGTACAATGATGTACCAGAGGCCTTGGTGATGTTGGCTGCCAGTGTTTTACCTGTACTACTGGCCTACTCTTGGGGGTTCGATCGCCCTTGGTTGGGTTGGTTAGGTTCCCTTTATACTTTGACTTTTCTCAGTACGGCGATCGGTCGAGGTTTAGGCATCGCCAATCTGGAGGAATTAACCGATTTAACCCATCGTCCGGGGCAATTTGAGAGTTTACCGGCTCAATGGCGCGTTAATCGTACCTACCACTGGCGACACCATTTTGATAACCAAAAGGCTTATTATTGTGGAACTTTCACCTTTATGGATAAATTGATGGGGACGGCACTTTCTCTTAAGGGTAAAACGATCGCCATTACCGGAGCGAATGGAACCTTAGGGCGATCGCTGTTAAAGTACCTACAACTGAAAGGAGCTAAGGTAATCGCGCTCACTTCCAGGGAGAATGCGATCGCTATTGAAATTAACGGCGAATCAGTACCTGTAAAAACCGTGAAATGGCAAATCGGTGAAGAAACGCAACTTGAGGACTTATTTAGGTCTGTAGATATACTGATTTTAAATCATGGCGTTAATGTCCACGGCCAAAGAACCCCAGAAGCGATCGAATTAGCCTACCAAGTGAATACTTTTTCCGTCTGGCGTTTAATGGAATTATTCTTCAAAACTGTCCGCACTAACGAGCAAATTGCCCGCAAGGAAGTCTGGGTGAATACCTCGGAAGCAGAGGTTAATCCTGCCTTTAGTCCCCTCTACGAACTCAGTAAACGAGCGATCGGTGATATGATTACCCTGCGTCGTTTAGATGCCCCCTGTGTGGTAAGAAAGCTAATTCTTGGCCCTTTTAAGAGTAATTTAAATCCTCTGGGTATTATGTCCGCCGATTGGGTGGCTAAACAGATTATCAAGGCGGTACAGAGGGATAGCCGCAATATTATTATTACTATTAATCCCTTGACTTTTATCACCTTCCCAATTAAGGAATTCTCTGTTTCTACTTACTTAAAACTATTTACTCGTTCCCCAAAAAATCGGGAAAATCCCTAACTATTTAGGGTTTGCAGCAAAAAGTTTGTTGGTGGGGACAGGGTGTGGGGTGTGGGGTGTGGGGTGTAGGGTTTTACCCATTTTCAGGGGGTTAATTACCTAATTTTCAGGGAAAAAGTATCTGAAATTTCCCCCCGATCACTCTCGGCTGGCACTTTTTGATGGGAAAAAAGTCTAAAAGTCTTATCCAAGAAGATTTTTAGATTGATTCAGCCCACCCTACTTAAGACTGATACCATTTTTCATAAGTAATGGCAGAGATGGTTAATCGCCCTCACCCCCACCCCCCCGACGTCGGGGGGGCAACGGGGGGTAAGATACCTGCCATGAATAAAGAAAAATGGTATGGTAACTGATTATCGTCCCACTTCAGCGAAAATCTCGGCTAAAATCTCTCCAGCACCAGCCTCGCGCACTTTATGGGCTAAATCTCGTCCTAAGACTTCCCCATGGCTAGGATCACCGCTAACCGAGTCCTTAATCAGGCGCTTACCGTCGAGACTAGCCACCATACCCGTTAAAGTTAGGATACCATCC
>NZ_JASJFF010001159.1:0-3214 GCF_030065435.1 Microcystis sp. M53603_WE2 | reverse complement strand
GGAATTGTTTCTAATTTCGGCTCTTCGGGACTTGGTATGGTTCGATATGGGGGCATAAATCGACTAAATCCTTATCTGGCAAGAGATTTTATTGATTAGTTCGCTCTAGATCGCAAACAATTGACAAAAATCGCGGTAATGTCTGTCTCTATAAGGGTTTCATTCCTTATAACCCCCATCCATTGCATAACACAAACCGAAGAGCCATAGTTAATTGGGATGATCAACAAAAAAGCGAGCGAGGGGACAAAAATTGCTATACTAACTGACGTGACCTCAATTAAAGACGAGATTGATATCCTATGCAACGCCGTAAATTTTTGCTGATCAGTGGCAGTTTAGGTGGTTTTAGCTTGGTAGCTTGCGCTCATCAAATTTTACAGCCTGTTACTTCCAAAAATCCCCCTGAGTCGGCTGTTAAACAAGCACAAAAGGCGAAAAAAGTCAAGATAATTGTGATTAGTGACCTTAATAGTCAATACGGTTCCACAACTTACGATCCCGAAATCGATCGAGCTATCCCTTTAATTATCAATAATAAACCCGATCTGGTCCTCTGTGGTGGCGACATGGTGGCGGGACAAAAAAGCAGCTTGACAGAGGCAGCAATTAACGCCATGTGGTCAGCCTTTGATCGCCATATCGCCGCGCCCCTGCGAGCTGCTAAAATACCTTTTGGTTTTACCATCGGTAATCATGACGCTTCTGGAGCTTTATCGGCAGGAAAATTTATCTATGCTCAAGAGAGACAATTAGCCCAAGATTATTGGCAAAACCCCCAACATGATACAAGTTTAAATTTTATCGATAAAACCGGCTTTCCTTTTTATTATACTTTCACTCAAAATGGTATATTCTATCTAGTTTGGGATGCCTCCACTCATTTAATCTCTCAGGAACAACTAAATTGGGCAGCAAAAAACTTGAGTAGTAGCGACGCTAAAAATGCTAGAATGCGGCTAGTAATCGGTCATTTACCCCTCTACGGTATTGCCGTCGGCAGAAATCGACCGGGGGATTATTTAGCCGATGCCGAGAAATTAAGAGCGTTTTTAGAGGGCCATCAGGTGCATACTTATATTAGTGGCCACGCTCACGCTTACTATCCGGGTAAACGGGGGCAATTACAATTATTACACTCAGGAGCTTTAGGCAGTGGACCGCGACGGTTGTTGAACAGTGAACAAGCACCTAGAAAAACCCTAACAATTGTCGATATTAATCCCCATCAACAGGAAACAGTTTACACCACCTACGACATGAAAACCCAAGAGGCGATCAATATTACCAGTTTACCTCCTTTGATTATGGCTCCCAACGGGCAGGTTTTACGTCGAGATATTCCATCGGTTAACTAGAAAGGAATTCCCCTAATGGCCACTGTCATCAGCACCGTTAATATGAAAGGAGGAGTAGGAAAAACTACCCTTACCGTCAACCTTGCCACCTGTTTAGCTAAATTTCAGCAAAAACGAGTCCTTGTCCTCGATTTAGACGCTCAAATCAGTGCGACTCTTAGCTTAATGTCTCCCCACGAATTCGCTCAACTGCGTCGCAAAAAACGCACTTTAAGCTATTTATTAGAAGCAATTATCAAACCCAATCCCTACAATAAATTAACTATTGATGATATTATTGTCCCTTCAGTCTGTGAAATACAAGGCTTAGATTTACTACCGGGAGACATCGAACTTTATGATGAATATGTCGTCTCAGAAACCCTGCACCACCAAGCAATTTTACAGGAAGATTTAGGCTTTGATCATGCTTGGAATAACCTGGAAAGAGTCTTAATTCAAAAAATCATTGACCCCATTCAAGACCGTTACGATTATATTATCATGGACTGCGCTCCAGGCTATAATCTTTTAACTCGTAGTGGTCTATGTAGCAGTCATTTTTATTTACTACCTGCCCGTCCCGAACCTTTATCAATTGTCGGCATTCAGCTATTAGAAAGAAGAATAGTTAAACTGAAAGCTAGTCATCAAGAAACCGCACCGATTAACCCCGGTTTACTCGGTATAGTTTTTATTCTTTCCGGTGGTGGTTTACTCAGTCGCTACTATAATCAAGTCATGCGCCGGGTACAACAGGATTTTCAAGCCCATCAAATTTTTGCTAATGCGATTCCTATGGATGTTAATGTAGCTAAAGCTGTGGATATGTTCGTGCCTGTGGTGGCAGCTATGCCCTCTTCTAGTGGTTCCAAAGCTTTTATGAAACTCACAGAAGAATTCTTGATGAAAGCCAAAAAATAGGAGATAATTACTATGGTCATTGAGTGGTTAGAATTTCAAGTTAAACCCGAAGCTAGGGAAAAATTTATCCAAAAAGATCAAGAAATTTGGACAAAGTTTTTAGCAAAACAACCTGGTTTTTTAGGTAAGGAGCTTTGGATTAATCCCGCCATCGAGGAAAAATTAATTATCGTTGTCCATTGGCAAACACAAGAACAGTGGAAAGCTATCTCCAAAAATTTACTTGATGACACCGAAGCCAAATTTTCCCTAGCCATGGGAAAAGATAATTATCAACTGCTCAAAGTCAAGGAATTTCAGGTCAGAAAATTTCGAGAAAATTTTCAGAACAATTTAGGCTCTCTGGGGACCTGATAAAAAATCAATTCATCTTTTTGTCCCCTGTCAACCTAGCCAAACTTGTCCTGAGGGGCTAAAGTGTGCTATAAGCAGTCAGAGTCTTTATTCTTTCTGATTAGGTAAATTACTGATGACTGAAGCTAAACGCGCCCTAATTACCGGCATCACCGGCCAAGATGGTTCCTATCTGAGCGAATTATTATTAGAAAAAGGCTATCAAGTCCACGGTATCATCCGTCGTACCTCCACCTTTAACACCGATCGCATCGATCATATCTACACTGACCCCCACCAGCCCGATACTAAATTATTTCTTCATTATGGCGACCTCACCGACGGCACGACCCTGCGGCGTATCCTCGAACAAGTGCAACCAGTAGAAGTGTATAATTTAGGGGCCCAATCCCATGTGCGAGTTAGTTTTGATGCCCCAGAATACACCGTCGATGCTGTGGGGGTAGGGGTCTTAAGATTACTAGAAGCAATTCGGGATTACCAAAAAAGAACCGGCATCGAAGTCCGTTTCTATCAAGCAGGTTCCTCGGAAATGTTCGGGAAAGTCATGGAAGTTCCCCAAAAAGAAACCACGCCATTTTATCCCCGCAGTCCCTACG
>NZ_JASJFF010001270.1:0-1878 GCF_030065435.1 Microcystis sp. M53603_WE2 | reverse complement strand
GGGTGAATTGTTTTTCTAAAAAGCGTTCTGGTTTAAAAGTATGGGAATCGGGGAAAGTTTGCTCGCGGTGGTGAGCTAGATAAATACAACCCATAAGAATTGTCCCTTTTTCTAAAGGATAACCATCTAGTTCTACCGGTTTTTCCACTACTCGCGGAAAAGTTAACATTCCCACGGGATGAATGCGTAAAGTTTCCGAACAAACTGCCGAAAGATAGGGTAATCGAGTTATGTCAATGGGGTTAGGATTATCTCCTAAAGTGGCTATTTCTTGGAGAATTTTTGCTTTAATTTCTGGATAGCGATGAGTCCAGTAGAGCGCCCAAGACATAGAAGTGGCTGTGGTTTCATGACCGGCGAATAATAAGGTCATTAATTCATCGCGCAATTCCTTATCGCTCATCGGGTTGCCTTCTTCATCCCGGGCGGACATCAGTAGTGATAAAATATCGGTGCGATTGGGGTTAGGATTAGCTTTTCTTTCGGCAATTTCTGTATAGATAATATCATCAATTTTTTCTTGGGAACGCTGGTATTTTCCCCAGGGACTCCAAGCACCCAAATCAGCCCGCAAAATTGGGAAAAATAGCAAAGAAGCCATCACCGGAGAGTTAAATATATCGAGCATTTCAGCCAGAATTTTTTTCAGGGTTTGATAACGTTCCCCTTGACTAATTCCAAAAACTGCCTCCATAATTACTTGTAAAGCAATCGCTGTGGTCGCTGAACGGGCTTTAAAAGGTTGATTTTGGGGCAATTCTGCCATTACTCTCAGGGTAATATCGCGGATTAAATCGCCGTAGAAACGCATTCTTTCCCCGTGAAAAGGTGGCAATAAAAGCTGACGGCGTTTTTTGTGGATGTCTCCGTCTAACATGACGACGGAATAATCACCAATAATCGGGGCAATAATCCGATTGGCTTCCCCCGGTGCCGAGAATTGTTTACGGTCATTAGTTAAAATTTGTTGTAGGGCCGAAGGACTACTGACAAAGATAAAATTATCTACAGTTAAACCCACTTTTGTGCTAAAAATATCGCCATGCTTGCGGGCGGCATTTTCCATAAAAGCTACGGGATTAATGATCCATTGTGCCATTTGCAGGAAGGTAGGGGCTTTGACCTTGGGGAGGATTTTCATAGATTAATTGCTATATCGAATGCTAATTATTTCTAATTGTGACATTTTTTCCCCAGAGACGGCAAGGTGTAATAAGCTGCCCGCGCATTTAAATTGCTTATTGAGATGAGGCAAGAGGCACTCTTGCAAGGGGCAAGAGGCAAAAGTAAAGGGATTAGGGGAGATTTAGCTAATCTAAGGATAGGCAGTTAAGATACCTCTCAGCTTATCAAGTAAACAGCAAAAATTACCGGGCTGTTGCTCGTCCTATCTTCTCCCAGAGAGGGGGATTTTCTGGGAATTTTCAGGATTGGCTTTCTGGTCTAAACAATGATAACTACGGTAGAATAGCCCCTAGTTCTATTTAATTCGCTTTTATAGTTTAATCTCTCTTTTATTCTCTTTTTAGGGACTTGTGATGATTATTTCCCAGTCCAGCAACTGGAAAAAGCTGGTTATTTGCCGTTATTTGCCGCTGCTAATCGCCTTTAGCGGCACTTTTCTCCTGACTACTCCCCCCGCTTTTGCCCTCGAATCCAGTGCCTCCACAGGTTTTAATCCTCAAACTATTCTTTTCCATGCCTTAACTTGGGTGGATAGTTTGGGAGCCGTGGGAGCGATCGCGTTTATAATTATCTATATTCTAGCTACTGTGGCCTTTTTTCCAGGTTCAATCCTGACTTTAGGGGCTGGTGTGGTTTTTGGCCTGGTTTTAGGCTCTTTTTACGTCTTTATCGGGGCAACTATCGGCGCTACTG
>NZ_JASJFF010000595.1:0-6137 GCF_030065435.1 Microcystis sp. M53603_WE2 | reverse complement strand
GTGCTATCACCAAAGCTTATGATGTGGATGGGGGTGGCTATTCTAAGCGCGTCACCTATATCATCGATGCAGAAGGCAAAATTAGCCATGTAGATGAGAAAGTGAATACCGCTAGTCACGCATCGGATATTCTCTGTGTAGTCGGTTAATTTTTCCTAAAATCTTTTCTGGGTGTGTTAGGGCAGCCTAATACACCCGATATTTATCTTGAATGTCGGGTGAAGAGCCTCGATTTTGCCGAAGGGATGAAACCTGACCAACATAATTTAGGGTGGCTATTAACCCACTTAAGAGCATCAGGGGTGGGTAAGTAAGAAGAATGTGAACATAGTCTGATACTAAATCCGTTGAGAGGTCGAGCCCGTAGTCATAGAGTTTAAATTAAAAGCCAACCCATGGCAAAAGATAGCCATTCAAGAAGCTATCAGAATGGGCATTCATTAGGAACAAATGTCTGAGATTTTGGATAGACTCTGCCAAAGAAAACAAAGTAAACTATGCTACTTGATGCCGCAGAAAGAGCTTGGTTTTCTCTATCCCGTTTTTTGGAAATATTTCTAGACATTTCTTCATATCTATTCAGAAAAATTAACAGAGGATTCTTGACCCTGCAGCTAGGGGAATATTTTATGCTAAAGATATAACTCTGCTGCAGGGGATTTTCTTGCTGACTTCCGCTGCTATTAACATTATGACCCATCAAACTCTCAAACTCGCCGGGATGAGTTGCGCTGGTTGTGCTGATTCGATCGAACGGATAATTAAATCTATCCCCGGAGTGATTCGATGTCAAGTTAATTTTGGCATGGAACAGGTGGATGTGGACTATGATCCCAAGCGTACCGATCTTAACACTATTCAAGCAAAAGTTAGGGATGCCGGTTTCCAAGCTACACCGATAACGGAAATTAATCTCGAATCCAGGCCAGAAAAAGAACTTCTCACCAAACTATCGATCGCTATTGTTATTAGCATTATACTTTTTATCGGTTCTTTGCCGATGATGACGGGTTTATCTCTATCTTTTATTCCCCACTGGTTACACGCTCCCTTATTACAATTAATTCTCGCTACTCCCGTCCAATTTTGGTGTGGTCAAAGTTTTTATAAAAATGCTTGGAAAGCCTTTAAAAATCGCACTGCCACCATGGACACTTTAGTAGTTTTGGGAACCAGTGCCGCCTATTTTTATTCCCTGTTTTTAACCTTCGGGAGCGATTTTATCGAAAAACAGGGGTTTAATTCCCATGTCTATTACGAAGCATCAGCTATCGTCATTACTCTGATTTTACTCGGTCGTTTCCTCGAAAAACGTGCCAGAAAAGAAACGGCCGCCGCTATTAAACAATTAATGGGATTACAGGCAAAAACTGCTAGGGTAATTAGGGAAGAACAGACGCTAGATATACCAATAGAAGAGGTGAAAGTAGGAGATATAATTTTAGTGCGTCCGGGGGAAAAAATTCCCGTCGATGGCATAATTATCCAAGGCAGTTCTAGCATTGATGAATCGATGGTGACGGGGGAAAGTTTACCCGTGCGAAAAACCGTCAATCAACAGGTAATCGGTGCGACAATTAATAAAACCGGTAGCCTACAAATGCAAGCGTTACGGGTGGGAAAAGATACGGTTTTAGCTCAGATTGTCCGATTAGTGCAAACCGCGCAAGCATCAAAAGCACCTATACAAAGATTAGTCGATCGAGTGACCGCTTATTTTGTGCCGGTGGTGATGATTATTGCGGTAATAACTTTCTTATTTTGGATTCTCCGCACGGGTAATCTCACCCTCGCTTTGATTACAATGGTGGAAGTCTTAATTATCGCCTGTCCCTGTGCGCTAGGATTAGCTACACCCACCTCGATTATGGTGGGAACAGGACAGGGAGCAAAACAGGGAATTTTAATTAAAAATGCCGAAAGTTTAGAATTAGCCCAGGGCATTACTACTATTGTTCTAGATAAAACCGGAACTCTCACCCAGGGTAAACCAACGGTGACGGACTTCTTGACTCGCGAGGGGGTGGGGGATGGACGGGAATTATCGCTGCTGCAGTTAGTCGTATCGGTGGAGAATCATTCTGAACACCCGTTAGGAGAAGCAATAGTTAAATATGGGCGGTTAAACGCCATTAAAACCCTAGAAGTAACCGAATTTGACTCAATAACTGGGTCAGGAGTGCAGGGAAAAGTCGGGTCGGATTTAGTGCAAATCGGTACACAACAATGGTTAGAAAGTCAAGGGATCGAAACAAAAGTTCTTAAAAAAGTCGCCCACGATTGGGAATGGCAGAAAAAAACCGTGGCTTGGATAGCGGTTAACGGGCATTTAGAGGGGTTGATTGCCATTTCCGACGTTTTAAAACCTTTTTCTTCTTCAGTGGTCGCCAAGCTCAAAAAAATGGGCTTAGAGGTGATGATGATGACGGGGGACAACCTCGAAACCGCAGAAGCGATCGCCAGCGAGTTGGGTATCCGGCGCTTTTTTGCCGCACTCCGTCCCCAAGAAAAAGCCGAAAAAATCGAATATTTGCAGAAAAAAGGGAAAATAGTCGCCATGGTTGGAGATGGCATCAATGATGCGATCGCATTGGCGCAAGCGGACTTAGGTATTGCCATTGGCACGGGGACTGATGTAGCGATCGCCGCAAGCGATATAACCTTAATTTCGGGAGATTTACAGGGAATTGTGACTGCTATTGAGTTAAGTCGGGCAACAATGCGAAATATCAAAGAAAATCTCTTTTTTGCTTTTATTTATAACCTGATTGCCATTCCCATCGCTGCCGGAGTCCTCTATCCTTTTCTGCTCAATCCGATTATTGCCGGTGCTGCCATGGCTTTAAGTTCCCTTTCCGTGGTGACGAATGCCTTGCGATTGCGTCGAGTTCATCCCAGGGTGGGGAGTGGGGTGTAGGGTGTAGGGTGTAGGGTGTAGGGTGTAGGGTGTAGGGTGTAGGGTGTGGGGTGTAGGGTGTGGGGGTTATTTATTTTCAAGAGCGCGAATCAAAGTTAGCAGGAGTCGGCCTACTGATTCACATTGATTAAGAATAGGATTGACGCTCTGAGGGGAAGCTAGTTCAACTCTTTGAGAGATTAACCAATGAGTCTCCAACTCTTTGAGAGAACCTTGAGCTATGTACAAAAATTGGATGTATTCTCCCCTGGTTTTGCGTCCATACCCCTCGGCAATATTCGCTGCTATTGACACCGAAGCTCGGCGAATCTGTGTTGTCATCCCATAAAGCTCTTCTTTGGGAAAAGTTTTAGTGAGACGATAGCAACTTTCAGCTAAATTTACGGCCTCCTGCCAAACTCTTAAATACTCGGGAAGATTGAATTTTTGAATCCGCCATAGATTTTATCAACTTATCCCTATAGCCTACACTCTACACCCTGTCTCAAACCAAAAGATTGTACTATAATTTCCAGTACCCAGTTTCAATGCAAAGGGGGATAACTTTCGTTAACAATTCTTAAGGAAAAACCAGAAAAATTAGCTGTACGGGGGATGATACCGTAGAAAAGGCAATAGAATAATCATCCTGATATGACTGACTCCCCTGAAATACCTTATTTATTACGCGCTGCCAAAGGAGAAATCTTACCCCGTCCTCCCGTGTGGATGATGAGACAAGCAGGACGTTATATGCAGATTTATCGAGAATTGCGGGATAAATACCCCAGTTTTCGGGAAAGATCGGAAAATGCCGATTTAGCGATCGAAATCTCCCTGCAACCCTGGCGTGCTTTTCAACCGGATGGGGTGATCATGTTCTCCGATATCCTCACTCCCTTGGCGGGAATTGGTATTCCCTTTGATATTATCGAAAGTAAGGGGCCGATTATCGATTCTCCCATTCGTACTCAAGCGCAGGTGGACCAACTTAATCCCCTCGATCCCGATCAGTCTTTACCTTTTATCAAAACGATTTTAAAAACCCTACGTCAAGAGGTGGGAAACAAATCCACTGTCCTCGGTTTTGTCGGAGCGCCTTGGACTTTAGCAGCCTATGCAGTGGAAGGGAAAGGTTCTAAAAGTTATTCTGTGATTAAAGGGATGGCTTTTTCGGAACCCTCGGTACTGCACCAATTTTTAGATAAATTAGCGGATATGATTGCCACCTATGTCCGTTATCAAATCGATTGTGGGGCGCAAGTGGTACAAATGTTCGATTCTTGGGCGGGTCAATTAACTCCCCAAGATTACGATGTTTTTGCCTTACCCTATCAACAAAAAGTAGTTCGTTTGGTGAAAGAAACCCATCCCGATACACCGTTAATTCTCTACATTAGTGGCAGCGCCGGCGTTTTGGAAAGAATGGGTAAATCGGGGGTTGATATTATTAGCGTCGATTGGACTGTGGATCTGGCCGAAGCGAGACAGCGTTTAGGTAAATCGATGATGGTTCAAGGTAATATCGATCCGGGGGTTTTATTCGGTTCCCAGTCTTTTATTCGCGAGCGGATTATTGATACTATTCGTAAAGCAGGTAATCAAGGTCATATTCTTAATTTAGGTCATGGTGTTTTGGTGGGAACTCCTGAAGATAACGTGCGTTTCTTCTTTGAAACCGCTAAACAAGCGGATCAATTATTAGCAGTTCACGCCTAGGATGTCGTGATCAAGGTTTAGGGAATAGGGGTTAGGAGGTAAGGAAATCGTCTGTAACACCCAACACCTAAGAGTGCATCCCATAATTTAAAATCTACTAAGTTGGGATTCTCTGATAACTTCTGTTAAAAAACTGTGCTTTCTAGGTTGTTTGTTTCCAATCCAGACTCTTGGGGGGTTCTACCCCCCAAACCCCCCGTCGGGGGACGAAGCGCCTCCCCCGAACCCCCCGCGCATTAGTTTTTTTGTGGGATGCTTACACGCAGCTGCTGATATATTTGTAATAATTTAAGAGTCACTGACCATTACTCATTTTTGATATTTCTGCAAAGTTTAGATGCAGCTCTCCAAAATCCGAACCCGTGACTCACTTTTTACTTTCACACTGTCCCCTAAATTCTGCCGTATCAATTAAAATAATGAAAAAAATATTTCTAACGGGTGTGAGTGGCTGTATTGGGCATTATATCGCTGAGATTTTACTGGAAAATCCCGACTATGAAGTATATTTTTTAGTGCGTAATCCCGAGAAGTTAAAATTTACTTACCAAGGGCGATCAAATGTTCATATACTTTTAGGCGATATGGAAAATATTGGGGTATATGCCGATCTTTTAAAAACAATGAATATAGCGGTTTTAATCGCTACCAGTTGGGGAGGAGAGGAGGAAAGTTATCAGATTAATGTGGTAAAAACCCTAGAATTAATTAGTTATTTAGATGCTCAAATCTGCGAGAAAGTCCTCTACTTTTCCACTGCCAGCATTCTCAATCAAAATAATCAACCTTTACCCGAAGCTGGGGAGATAGGAACTAATTATATCCGCACTAAATATATTTGTTATAGTAAATTTACTGACCTAGAAATCGCCGATAAAATTATCACTTTATACCCCACTTTTGTCTTAGGTGGTGACGAAAATAAACCCTATTCTCATATCTATGGCGGTTTACCGGATGTGTTGAAATATATCGGTTTAGTGCGTTGGTTTCAAGCTGATGGCAGTTTTCATTTTATCCATGCCAAAGATATAGCTCAAGTGGTGAATTATTTAATCGAAAATCCCGCACCAGAAAGCAAAATTGTTCTAGGCAATCAACGCACAACAGCTAACCAAGCAGTGGAGGAAATCTGTACTTATTTAAACAAAAAAATCTATTTTCGCATTCCTTTATCTTTAACCATTGCTAACTTTTTTATCAAAGTTTTTAACTTGCAGATGGAAGCATGGGACCGTTTTGCAATGAATTATCGCCACTTCACCCACATTAAAACCTATACTCCTGCTGATTTTGGTTTAAAAAACTATTGTTCCACCCTCGATGATGTTTTAACCTTGCGAGGAATTCCCCGAAAAAAACCCTAAGTAGGGTTTGCGGCAAAAAGCTTTTCCTGGGGGCAGGGTGTGGGGTGTGGGGTGTGGGGTGTGGGGTTTTACCCATTTTCAGGGGGTCAATTACCTAATTTTCAGGGAAAAAGTACCTGAATTTTCCCCCCAATCACTCCAAAGGTCGGCACTTT
>NZ_JASJFF010001208.1:0-1655 GCF_030065435.1 Microcystis sp. M53603_WE2 | reverse complement strand
GATGAGTCCCAACCCTACCAGCGAATTTAAGCAAATTATCGAACAACAAAGCGAAAAAATCCTCAATCCCATCGAACGCACCAAAGTTACCCAGGATTTATCGGAAAATGTCATCCTTACCACCGTTGATGACCTGTATAACTGGGCGCGTTTGTCAAGTCTTTGGCCGATGCTATACGGTACAGCTTGCTGTTTTATCGAGTTTGCAGCCTTGATTGGTTCCCGTTTTGATTTCGATCGCTTTGGTTTAGTTCCCCGTTCTAGTCCCCGGCAAGCCGATTTAATCATCACTGCCGGTACAATCACCATGAAAATGGCCCCCGCTTTGGTGCGTCTGTACGAAGAAATGCCAGAACCTAAATATGTGATCGCCATGGGTGCCTGTACGATTACGGGGGGAATGTTCAGCAGTGACTCCACCACCGCAGTCAGAGGGGTAGATAAACTTATCCCCGTGGATGTCTATATACCCGGTTGTCCCCCCCGTCCAGAAGCGATTATCGACGCGATTATTAAACTGCGGAAAAAAGTCGCTAACGAATCTATTCAAGAACGTGGGACTGTCCTCCAGCAAACCAATCGTTATTACAGCACCACCCACAAAATGCAGGCCACAGAACCGATTCTCACAGGTAAATATCTACAATCGGCCACCCGTCAAGCACCCCCGAAAGAGTTACTAGAAGCCACTGGTATGCCTGTTCCCCCCGCTCTTTTGACCACGAAACAAAAGGAAGAAATCTAAATGACTGAAGAAACGACAGCTATTGTGCAAGCTGGCCCCACTTCGATTTGGTTAAGCGAAAATGGTTTTGAGCATCAAGCTTTAGAAGCTGACCATAGTGGTGTGGAATTGATTAAAGTAGAACCAGACTTTTTAATTCCTCTGGCCACTGCTTTATACGCTTATGGTTTTAATTATCTCCAATGTCAGGGCGCTTACGATTTGGGACCAGGGAAAGAATTGGTTAGTTTCTATCATCTGGTCAAAGTAACCGATAATGTCGATAGTCCCGTGGAAGTGCGCTTAAAAGTCTTTCTTCCTCGAGATAATCCCCGGGTTGCTTCGGTTTACTGGATTTGGAAAGCGGCTGACTGGCAAGAACGAGAAAGTTATGATATGTTCGGCATTATTTATGAAGGACATCCCCACCTGAAACGGATTTTAATGCCGGAAGATTGGGTCGGTTGGCCTCTACGCAAAGACTACGTTTCTCCCGAATTCTACGAACTACAGGACGCTTACTAAGTCGAGAATTTAATCACTAAGTAGGGTTTGCTGAAAAAGTTTGTTGGTGGGGTTAGGAGTCAGTAGCCGGTCGTCAGGAGCCGGTCGTTTCAGGCTTTGTTGCCCTCTCTTTACGTACTAATTTTGTACTATAAGGAGAATAATGCAAGGTTTTTGAGGGGCCCAATCCGATTTTCTAGCACTAACATCGGATTTTAACAGGTCAAAAGCCTTATTTTAAAAGGGTTTTACCATTATTCAGCAGACCCTAAGTAGGGAGGCAAAATTATTTGTAGGATGGGTTAGCGGTAGCGTAACATAATCAGGCGTTGGGTTTCATGCTTCAACCCAACCTACGTTCATCTTATATTTAATTCCACCCACTCACTTAATATCGGGTTAGAGGATATTTCTAGCCCGATTTTTG
>NZ_JASJFF010000317.1:0-1848 GCF_030065435.1 Microcystis sp. M53603_WE2 | reverse complement strand
TGTTGACACCCTTACTGACAAAGAAAAAACTGAAATCAAGTCAGGATAAGAGTTGGAGTGCTTAATGAAAAAATTGTTAAGAAAGATCCCTATAAGGGATAGCTTATCAAGGGGGGCAGGGGGGATCCCCCCGCCTATCGGCACCCCCCTTATCAAGGGGGGCAGGGGGGGTCAGAGGCAAAATCTATCTTCAATTTAATTATAACTACTTACTTAAAAATTCTTCGTTGCTTTCGTCTCCCTTCGAAAGAAAGAAAGTTACATTTTGTAATCTTTTGGCCGCTCAAGCTGGAACTAGGGTGAAATGGGCAGTTTGACGGTAAAGCTTGTTCCCTTATCCACTTGGCTATCTAGGGCGATTTCGCCGCGGTGGAGTTCGACGCATTTTTTAACCACTGCTAACCCCAATCCCGTGCCGATAATATTTTCCACATTCTGACCCCGATAAAAGGGTTCATAGATCTTACCTCTATCTTCCTCGGCAATGCCGATACCGTGATCCCGGACTTGAAAAACAATGCGATCGCTATCTTTCCACAAAATCAAACTAATCCCTGCTCCTGTGGGGGAATATTTAATCGCATTTAAGAGTAAATTACTTAAAATCGAGTAGAGCAGTTTCTCATCTAGATAAGGACGGATCATCAATCCCTGACTGACAAATTTAATCGGCGTATTATTTTTATTGATAAATTGAAAATCCTCGACTAAATTTAAACAAAAAGCTTCAATATCGAGCGGCTCTAGCCGACAACTGAGATTACCAGATTCTGCCCTTGTTAAAATCAAAATATCTGTTAAGAATTGATTCATTAGCTTGACAGAAGACTGGATTCTATATAGGTTTTTTCTGCTCGACTGTTCTGCATCTTTTAAGCCATTTTCTAATAACTGCGAGGCGGAAAGAATCACGGTTAAAGGAGTTCGGAACTCATGGGATATCATAGAAAAAAGCTGAATTTTTAGATCGGAAAGTTCTTTTTCCTGTAGTAATAACCGGTGAATTTCATCACTTTTTTGTCGCCGTTTCTCTTGCCAAAAAATCAAAAAATAAACTCCGCAAATAATCCCAAAACTGATAAAAGTTCCCATTAAGCCCAAAAGAGAATTTTCACTGATACTATCCCTAGAACTAGCGATGCTACTTCTTAAATTCCTTTTCTGACTAGCTTGTAAATAGGTAAGAAGATTTTGAAACTTATCCCGGACTTCGACACTTTTAACCGTGATTGCATCTTGAGAAATATCATCGGATCGATCGGATTTATAGGTGGCGATCGATTGATTAAATAAAGTAATTCGCCGATACATTAAATCCCCGATCTCAGTCACCATTTCCCGCTCGAAATCCGTGCCGTTTTCTAATTGTTTAGCCAGGAGTTGCCAGTTAGATTGCATCAAAGCGATCGCCCGACGATGACGGCTTAATTCCCTAGGGCTGCCAGTTGTGATATAACCCCGTCTTCCCGATTCGGCCACCGCCATGTTAGCGTAAAGATTAGCGAGATTATCGATGATCTCGTAGGTAACTTCCACCTCGGCAGCGCGCTGACGCAGGGCGAGGGTATTGCGATAGGAAACTAGGCTAATAGTTCCCATCAATAAGACAGTTAGCCCGAAACCTCCCGCGATCCATTTTCCTTGTTTGAGCCAATTCATCAGGAGTTAACCGACGCTATTTCCAGCTTACTCTATCTAAATGGAGCAGGGAGCATCTCACCTTTGCAATGAGCATAAATACTTAGTGGAAAAATAGGCTTTTCGAGGGTAATTCTTGTTTTAATTCTCCATGTACGCAGTCTTTAAAAGCCTCTATTTCGTTCCAAGACACGATTAAGAGTGGCTTTT
>NZ_JASJFF010000520.1:0-1877 GCF_030065435.1 Microcystis sp. M53603_WE2 | reverse complement strand
AGCTTCCGTTAGATTTTTGGCTTGAACGAAGTAATTTGGATAAGGTTCATCTGCGGAAATTATATACTCGGAAACTAACGAAGAGCGCTCCGCAAGACACTTTCGAGAGTTCAACCAATCTTTCCGTTCTGAAAGAGCGTAATTATAAACGCTTTTGCAAACATCAAGAATGTGGATGATCTCCCGTTCCTGTTGTCTGTTTACCTTTAGTTTGTACTGGTAGGTAAGCGTTATCACTGTCTTTCGTGAGCGTGATGTATAGTTAAATTATAACACTTACTGCCTAGGATATCAACTATAGCGGTTCTCACACCTGTGTGGCACAGTTTAACCTTTGCTAATTAAGCTTTTCACCATCGATAATGTATCTCTTGCGAACAGGAAACGCTATAATTACAATCATGGACCAAACTAATCGCTAACCTTAAAACAGTTAGTAGTCGCTTAATTAGACAAGAATTTCCGTATTTGGCGGCCGAGTATTTCGACAACAAACCCTATTTTTGGACGGGAGCTTATTTCGTGGCTAGTTGTGGCGACGTTACTGTCGAACAACTAAAAAAATACGTCGAGAACCAAAACTCCCCGAAAGTGGAAACGCTACCGCGTTAGTTTTATTCTGGTCGCGATTCATCTCGCTCCATTGAGATAGTTTTGATTCCCGCTTCAGCCCGGTCGGGAGGAAATAAGCATAATCCAGAAAACGGGTTTCTCAAAGAAACCCGTTTTCTATGCTAATCTTTCCCATTCAAGTGCCGCTCTCGCTCCCAGTAAGCCTAAAGCCAGCAAACCTAAGCTAGAACTTGGCTCAGGAATGGGGGTACCTTGCAAATTTAGCGTCCAAGAAGTGAAAGAGCCAGTAGTACCAGCGACAGTATCGGCAATGGTCAGCCGCCAGACGCCGCTGGACTCTTGTCCGCCTAGGGAAGCGAGCATGGGAACCTTGGTGCTACTGTTCCCACCAGTGGCGAAGTAGTTGCCGCTGGCGACGTTAAAAAGATTACCCCCAGAAGCCGCTACCGTCCAGATGTCGCCGGTAAAGGCATCGTTAAAGCTGTAGTTGCCGTTGAAGTTGCTGTTATCGCCAGTCGCAGTAGCAGGGGGAACAATGCGCCCAACCCGGTTGAATAGGGCTACTGTCGTGTTGGTTGGGACGTAGGTGAGGGCGGCACGCACCTGGCCTAGAGAGTTGTGCTGCAGTCCCGTGAGGGTGACAGTGACATCGGTGATCAAAAAGTTGGAACTGGTGGGAACGGTAATAGTGCTACTAAAACCAGTGGTGCTGCTATCAGGGATATTACCGCCACTACCATTTCCGGTAAAGGTAAGGGTGGCGGCGCTGGCGGGGAGGGTGGCCACCATAGCGATCGCGCTAACTGTGCTGGCGAAGACAACACCGACACCAGACAGGGATTTGAGGATAGTTGTGGTGTTCATTGACAATTTTGTAGAAATTGGCTCTTCGTTACTTGTTATGGTTCGATAGGGGGGCATAAATCGACTAAATCCTTATCTGGCAAGAGACTTAATTGATTAGTTCGCTCTAGATAAAAAACAATTGACAAAAATCGCTAAATGTCTTTCTATATAAGGGTTCCATCCCTTATAATCCCCGTCCATTGCATAACACAAACCGAAGAGCCTAGAAATTTTACCAAAAAGCATATCACACCACCCCTATTTTGTCAATTATTGCTTCTTATCGATTTTATAGGGTTTTATCTATGTTTTTCATCTCCAGAAAACGGGTTTCTCAAAGAAACCCGTTTTCTAATGTAATCGCGTAGTGCTATATCATCGAAAATTTTGGGTCTGAAACCCCGTCGTTCTACGACGGCTTTACTGTTAAATATTAGCACATTTACGAAATATATGCT
>NZ_JASJFF010000193.1:0-2238 GCF_030065435.1 Microcystis sp. M53603_WE2 | reverse complement strand
TACCAGCGCACACAGGTTATCGCCGATTCAAAGCTACTAATGTCTAGGCTAGTTAAGAGGAGCCAACTGATAGGATTAACCCCGGTATGAGGATTTTCTTCTTCAGCTAAAATTACCTGTAATTTGACAGATTGACTAGGCTTCGCTTTCGAGTGATGCTTAGGTACTTGTATTTCAAAACTGGCAAATCTAACTGTTAGTTTAGCTAGTCTAGCCTCGTGATATGGACAAACAGGGGTAAAGTCGGCACTTCAAAAGATAATCTTTCGGCCTTTCCTGTCCAATTTAAAAACGGTTCACCGATTGCCTTGAGTTTACGCGCTGCTATTTTGGCGGTTTCTAAATCTTCGGCTGCGAGAATTTGCTCAATTAAGGCCTCAGCTTCTTCTCGTGCGGGGTTTTCATCCCAGTTTAACTCCGGGGACAAGGAGGAATCATAACAATAGGTGACAGGGGGTTTTTTCTTCTTGAAGTGGGGTTCCGTGCCAATATCGGGGCGCTGGGGATGTTCCTCGCCATGGTTGTAACTTTTGGCTTCCGTTTTCTTGTTCGTCTTCTTGGGCATGAGCAACTCTTCCTCCATGGCGAGGTCAATCTTTATTTTAACCCCAAGAGAGCCGAAAAAAAGCGAACTTCTCTAGGGAGAAATTCGCCTTAATTTCCAGAAATTCTGAATTTATTAATTAGGCACGAGCTTCGAGACGACCGTAGAAAATGCCGCGAATTTTCACTTCTTCAGCATCTTTTGCCCCTAAATCGGTGTCGGAAGGCTGTTCACTTTCAAAAACACCAGCAAACTCGCCAGTAGAAGCATCAACTTTAGTCACCTGTAAAGACATAGTACCTTTACCCAGTTCCGTCGCTTTGACGTTAGCACGCTGGAAATCTTGACTATCAGCACTAGCGGGTAAAGCGACAGCATTATCATAACCCGTCACCACACCCCGACCTTTGGGATCTAAGAAACCAGCGCCACGATAGGAGGGAACTTTAAATTCGCCTTCAAAATCCGTGGAACTGTTAATCGAGTTAAATCCGGCTTCGGTTTTGCCAGTGAAACCTTTAATGGTAAAGAAGAGGGGAACTCTTTCACCTCCGGGTAATTGTACGGTAATGGGTTGGAAATCGATACCGTCTTCTTCCTTGAGGGTTAAAACACCGTCTTCACCTACGGTTAAGGTCGCTGTCATCTGTTCTAAACTGGTGGTATCTCTGGTTAAGAGTTTACCCGGGATAAAGGTGGCTGCTTCCCGCTTATTAATGGGTTCACCCTTGACAAAATATTCTTGGGGTTCCAAACATAAATCTGTCACCACATAACTTTCGCCGCTTTCTAAGGGGAGAGTACCCCGGGTAAACTCGGAAATCTGCGGACATTTGTTAGCTAATCCAGTGTTTAAAATTTCATCATAGGTTAGCTCGTTTCTATTCAGGACGGCACTAGGCGCGTCGCTACAAGCTGTCAACACCCCTAAGCACAAGGCTAAAAAGGCAACTAACAAGGCACGAAATCTCATCTATGTCAACCTCTCTTTGTCAATCTTTACAATTACTACCCTTGATCCATAGCCTGATGAATTATCGAATCGGTTGCGCCAATTCACCGAAACTCAGTTTATCAAAGATCAGTGACCATTGAGAAGATGGGAGACAGGGGACGGCAGGCAGGGGATAGGAGTCAGGAGATAGGAGTCAGGAGATAGGAGTCAGGAGACGGGAGGCAGCCGGCAAGAGGCAACAGTAAAGAGATTGGAGGAGATTCGGCTAATCGAAGAATAAGCAGTTTAAATACGTCTTAGCTTAGGAGTCAGTCCCGATGAAAAAATTTTCACCACCACAGATGAAAGAGGTTTCCTTCCCCACACCCCACACCCCACACCCTACACCCCACTTCCCCACTTCCCCACTTCCCCACTTCCCCACTTCCCCACACCCCACACCCCACACCCTACACCCCACACCCTACACCCCACTTCCCCACTTCCTCACACCCTCTTTCAAGTCAGGAGGCTCTAAGTAACTGATAGCTGATGACTGATATGATTGGTGTGACTGTTTTCAAATAGGAACATGAATAGCCGATTGCCGGGAGATAACAGCCAATTAGATAGCCAACTAGATTCCCTTGTAACGACGGTGACAGCGATCGCCCAAGAACAGCAGGGAGATTGTAACGGTTTGTTAATGTTGCTGCGAACTTTAGAAAATTTACATCGGCAAATTCGCGAGCAGATGTTC
>NZ_JASJFF010001126.1:0-1533 GCF_030065435.1 Microcystis sp. M53603_WE2 | reverse complement strand
TTAATTGAGAAAGATTTTTATTTAACAACGATGTTATCATAGTTACAGCGATTTTACTGAATTTCATAATGGGTTATTCTGTGCTTTTTTGGGCAGCAAGGGTTGAAACCCTTGCCACACCTAGAAGGGTATCCTAATTGAAGCGGGTAAATCAGTCAATTTCACCAGCAGTGATGATCTTTTTTTTGTGTAGTTTTATTGCAAAAAAAAAGTTTTTTTGACAAAAAGCACAAAGTATGATACTCCCCAACGTATTTCTGGCTGCGAGTAATTATTGCAGAGTGGGGGAGTGGGGAAGTGGGGAAGTGGGGAGATAGGGAGAATAAATAAAAGCAATCTCCTGTCTCGGAGTCTCCTGACTTGAAAGAGGGTGTGGGGTGTGGGGTGTGGGGTGTGGGGAAGAAAACCTCTTTCATCTGTGGGGGTGAAAATTTTTTCATCGAGACTGCCCCCTGTGAATTGTCCTAGGCGGCGAGAAACTTAACCAACTCCTCTAATTTTTGCCAAGCTAACCCACTGGCTAAAATGTCGCGAGCGAGGGCGAAACCGGCAGCATGGTCGCCAAAAGTGACCTTTTCTGCCACCTGTAGGGCAAGAGAGGCATTAATCGCCACAGCATCCCGTTGAGCCGGCGTTCCACCCCCTTGCAGGACATTTTTGAGGATTTCGGCATTTTCTGGTACTTCCCCGCCTTTAAGGGCATTTAAACTGGCTCTGGGGATAGCAATTGACAAGGGATCGATCGCCGCAGAAATCACCTCGCCATTATTTAATAAAGCCATATCGGTCAGGTCTCCTAACCCCACCTCGTCGAGTTTTTCCCGGCCGTGAACAATAATCGCCTTTGGGGTTCCCATTTGTGCTAAAGCCGTGGCCATGGGGGTGAGAAATTGCCGGTCATAAACCCCGATAACTTGACCTGTGGGACGGAGAGGATTAACTAGAGGACCCAGAAGATTAAAAACCGTGCGAACTTTCAGGGTTTTGCGGAGATTAGCCACACTTTTCAGGGCTGGATGCCAACCGGGGGCAAAAAGAAAGGTAACTCCCACCCCATCTAAAGCCGCCGCTACTTTCTCGCTAGGGGCGCTCAAATTAACCCCAAGATATTCTAAAACATCGGCCGAACCGACCTTGCTGGAAGCCGAGCGATTGCCGTGTTTAGCCACTTTTACACCCCCGGCGGCCGCCACAAAAGCCACGGCAGTGGAAATATTAAAGGTTGAAGCCCCGTCACCGCCGGTGCCACAGGTATCGATAACGGGAGTGGTATGGGGTTTAGGGTCTTCTAAGCGAGATTGTTGCCGTAAAACTCGGGCCATTCCCGCTAATTCCGCGGCCGAGACTCCTTTTGCTTGCAAAGCCGCTAAAATCGCCCCCGATAAAACTTCTGGAATCTGGCCGTTTAACCATCCGGTCATTAATTCTTCAGCTTGGTTAAGGGAAAGGGATTTTCGATCGAGTAGTTGCTGCAGTAGGTTTGGCCAGTCTGGAGTGGTCATCGCTGTTCCATTGGTGTGGGGATGGGGCGAT
>NZ_JASJFF010000695.1:0-1194 GCF_030065435.1 Microcystis sp. M53603_WE2 | reverse complement strand
TCGCCCATTGGGCCAATTCCGTGCGATTATGAAGACCGGTTTTATGGAGCATATTCGACACATGACTTTCGATTGTCCGTTGACTAACATTGAGTTTTGCGGCGATTTCCCGATTAGCCATGCCCTGGGCGACCAATTGTACTACTTTTAACTCCGTTGGGGTTAATTCCACATTACCCTGGACTTGAACAGGGGTGACATCCGGGGAATGGATGCGGGTGCTGCGTTTCAGCAACCGGCCCGCTTGTTTAAGGGAAGACTCCACCAGGGCCACTAATTCTTCCGGTTCAAAGGGTTTGACCATATAGACATCGGCGGTTAAACCTGTTATCTTATCCTGACTTTGCCCCTCAGGGGAGAGAAAGATCACGGGAATGCCACTAAAACGACTGTCCCGACGAATTTTTTCGAGGAAAGCATGACCGTCCATTTCTGGCATGATCAGATCACAGATAATCATATCGGGGATTTCTGCTGCTTTGGCAGTATTTGCCCCGCGTTCGAGGATTTCTAGGGCTTCGGGACCGTTTTCTGCGGTTGTCACCCTATAACCACGAAACTCTAGATAATCCTTCACCAAAAGTATTAAATTCGGGTCATCGTCGATTAATAAAAGTTGTTTATTGTCTTTGTTGGTCTCTTTCATCGCTATTTTCCACGCTGTAGGGTTGGGGGAATGGAGACGGACAAAGGATCGACAGGCAAGAGGCAACAGGTAGTTAGGGTTTCCTGAATAAATCTAAAAACCTTATCCAACAAGGTTTTTAGACTTTTTTTCTCTCAAAAAGTGCCGACCATTGGAGTGATTGGGGGGAAAATTCTGAGACTTTTTCCCTAAAAATTAGGTAATTGACTCCCTCAAAATCGGTAAAACCCTACACCCCACACCCCACACCCCACACCCTGCCCCCACGAAAAACTTTTTGCCGCAAGCCCTAATTAATTGTGTGTCAGCTAGTTTTAACCCTGTTTTCCTCTATTGTTTCGGGTTCTTCTCCTGGACAGTTCAGGGAAATTGCCGGTAAATCGTGGCGAAGGAAAGCATATTCGGTGACGATTTGATTACCGATTAGGTGTTCTTGGATAATTCTTTCGATCGCTTCCTTGTTTACCCTTCCATACCAGACTCCTTCCGGGTACACTAATAAAATCGGACCCTGGCTACAAACCCGCAAACAGTTGGCTTTAGTGCGA
>NZ_JASJFF010000569.1:0-12603 GCF_030065435.1 Microcystis sp. M53603_WE2 | reverse complement strand
CGAAAACGGCTTTACGATATTTGGCTGGGAACACTAAATGATATAGCAAAACACTTACATTATGGCTCTTATGGATGTATTCACTCATTTTTCTATTGTACGCCGCGAGCGGCGGGGAATTAGACCCGAAGAGATTAAACAACGCCGTTTCTTTGATATTGTCTTAATAGTTCTAGCAAAAGAGTTTATTATGGCGACAATATTATAGTCATTTCAATTAAGATTGAGAATATCATTAGTCGCTTTCGTACTTGGCGAAGCTATAGTTCAAGACTTCTAGGGTCGATCTTGAAAAGAGGTTGGGAAAACTTTCTGAGAATTTTTTGGGGTTTCTCGATAGAGAATAAAATCTTCTGAACCTTGATAACTAATAACTTTAGCGGGGATACCCACCGCCACCGCCTGATCGGGTAAATCTTTTGTAACTACTGCATTAGCACCGATGGCTACATTATCACCAATAATAATCGATCCAAAAATTTTCGCACCAGGGGCAATATATACACGATCCCCAATTTTAGGCACTCCCGCTTTTTCTCCCCGGCCAGCCACACCAATAGTCACTTCTTGGCTTAAATTACAGTATTCGCCAATTTGAACATCGCAGTGAACAATAATGCCGTGAGCGTGGGGTATAAACAAACCCTGACCAATTTCAGCCCGGTTAGGTAATTCTATGCCAGTAATCATTTCAAGGATTAAACGCCAAATGAGGCAAATAGCTTTTAGGAGACTCCGGAGAATAGGAAAATGGAAATGAAAATGAATCCAACGACTGACACGATATTGCAAGGTCGCCCAAAAACCTCTTTTGGTTAAAACCACTTCTAGCCAAGACAAATTGTCGGTAACAACATAGCGATCAATATCTGCTTGAATCGCTGCTAAAATCAGTTGAAAAGACTGCAATTTTTTCATAATTTTAGATAAAAATCCACTAAAGTTTTTTCTCTATTAGTAAACGGTATTGATCCAGGATTTTTTCTAAAGAAAACTCCTCGGCTCTATTTTTTAGCCAACTCGGATCGACGTTATTTTTCAAGGTATTAAGAATTGCCGCTGCCATAGCTGCTGAATCAGCGATCGCCACTAGGGAACCGTATTTTCCTTTATCTAAAATTTCCTCTGGTCCGCTAGGGCAATCCGTCGATACCACTGCAATGCCAGCAGCCATTGCCTCTACCAAAACATTACCAAAACCCTCCCAAGCGGAGGATAATACTAAAACCTGTGCCTTTTTCATATAAGCAAAAGGATTTTCGACAAATCCCTCTAATTGTACGTCTGTATCTAAATTTAGTTCTTTAATCAACGATATAAGTTCGCTGCGGGTCTCTCCTTCTCCTAGTATTAATAATCTAGCGGGTTGCACTCGTCGAACTAAAGCAAAAGCCCGAATTAGGGTAGGAAAATCTTTTTGATGATTGAGTCTTCCCACTCCTAAAATTACTGGCGGCTGACCAAGTAAAAACCAAGGATGTTCTAGGTTTTCTTGCAGTTTGACGATTAATTCTGGGGTAACAATCGGATTATAAATGACTCGAATTTGTTGAGGTTTGATGCCAAATTTAATTAAGTCTTGGGCGACTCCTTGGGAAACACAAACCACTCGGTTAGCAAAAGGATAAATCCACCGCAGAAAATAGGGAACTATTTTGCGCTTCCACTGTTGAGCATGGCGTATTTCTTGAGATAAGTTATTATGTACTGTCACAAAGACAGATATTTTTTTCCTTGCTAGGATTTTAGCCATAAGAGCAACAATATTGGTATCTTCTAGGGCTGATATCATGGCTTGTGGACGTTGATTTTGTAGATATTTGACTAGGGAGGGGATACTCCTAAACAGACTTTTGGCTTTTAAATCTATAGTATTCACCCCGGGGTCAATCTGTCCTAAGTATAAACCTTCTTTTCGAGCTAAAACTAGATCAACAAATTCTCCCTGTTGGGCAAAACCATTAGCCAAGTTAAGTATAACTCGTTCGGCCCCACCGCCATCTAAATCACTGAGAAAAAACGCTATTTTGTTCATAGTTTAATTGAGCATTATGCTGAGGTAAAAAAGGAGATAGAGCTAGGGACATATACAACAACCAAAAAATGGAGTTATGTTCGAGTAAAGTGGACTCAGTTTGATTATATAGTATCAGAAATGATAAGTACATCAACGGCCATAAACCCTCGTGATGGGATTGATAAATAGCAGAGATAATTGCGCGTCTTATAACTAATAAAAAACTCATAATAAATAGGATAGTTCCCACTAATCCGAAAGCAATAGCTAGTTCGAGGAAGCCATTATGAGAGTGGGGAGGTATATAGGTAGTACCGTAGGCTTTCTGTACATAGGAAGAAGGTCCTTTTAATCCATACCAAAACCCTACATATCCATAACCTAGCCAAGGTCTTTCTTGGATTTTATCAAGAACAGCAGACCAAATAATAGTTCTTCCTGATAGGGTTAAATCTCGACCAGAAGCAGTAATAATATCTTCTAAATTCATCCCGATCCAAAGAAATAAAGAACCTGCCAGTAAAAGCCCAGTTAACCAGAGAGGAATTCTGATATAATCTTGCCAAGAAATAGTTTGGTAAATTTGCATTAGTAGGAATAGGATTATACCAATAAAAAGAGCGCTTTTAGAAGTGCTAAGTCCAATCATTCCAAAAGAGAGACAGCAAAAGGCTAAAAATAGATAGCCTTCTCTCCGATTAACTGGTGTGACCAGTAGGTTAACTAGACAAATTAAGGTCATTAAACGAGCAAAGAGATTTTTATGGAGAAAAGGACCCCTCCATGAGCCAGCATGGACTCCCGATTCTAAAGCACTAGAGGGGAAGGCAAGGCTGAAGAAAAAACTAATAATAGCAGTGATGCCTAAAGCATAAGCTGTTAGTCTTAGTTGTTCTTTAATTGCGTAGCGCGAGGCAAAATATAAGGCAAATAGACAAGTTTCTAAAAAAGCGAAGGAACGTCTTTGGGTAATCTCAGGAAAATTCGACCAGTTAGCGGAAATTAGTACCAGAATAATTAGTAACCAAAGAAAGGGATTACGGCGAAAAAATCCGATGGTATGTTGCCAACGGAGAGCCATTAGCACCAAAACCACAAAAGCGATTCCATGCTGCATTAAAGAGAGAAGTGGATCTAAGGGAGTATAGTCAGGAGAACTGACGGCTAATTCCCCCTCGGAATGGACAAATAAGCTTTCAAAAGAAAATAGTCGTGTGTAAAAAATTAGACTAAAAATAGTTATAAACTTTTCCAGTAGTGGGGGGATTCTGATCATGGTTGAAAAAGAGGATTAATCTTTGATTTTAAACAATAATAAATTCTTCTGATCTGGACTTCTATTTTTTCTCCTATGGTAAGAGAACAGAAATACTTGTGAATGAGAAGTTTTAGGTGCGGGTCGCCATTATCTTCTCGATTATAGAAGCTATAGCCGAGAGCAAAAATATTGTTAGTAAATTTCGACATTTGCGGAAAATTACTTTTAAGCCAAAAGGCAGTTAAAATATTAATTTTACCCCGTAAAGATTTTTGTTTTTTTCGTAAAGTATAAGCGTTGTTAGCATGGATTCTTTGTTGGGCAAGTTTTTCTAGGAGAATATAGCCCGGAGTTAGGGCAAAAGCGGCGTATTTTAAGTAATCATCGCTAGTAATTCTAATTTCTTCGGGCATGGGTAATAACTGCTCTAAAAAAGAGCGGCGAAAACAGATGCCAGAGGTGGCTGTACCCTCAAAGGGCATTTTTCCTCGCAGTTTTCCCTGGGACAAGCAATTTCTTAAATCATAAACTCCTGAATTGACTGATTTTGGGGTAGCATGGTCTGGGGCAGCAGTTTTATCTGTAAACATCTGCAAGGAGTGAAAACACCAACCAATATCGGGATAGTCCTGAAAAATCTCTACGACCTTTTCAACTTTATTAAGACTAAATAAATCGTCTGCATCCAAAAAACAGATAATTTCTCCGCTACTAGCAGCAAAACCCTGATTAAAAGCGGAAGCTTGACCACCATTAACTTTGAATATGGGGATAATTTGCTGACCGTATTCTTCTATCACCTGACGAGAACGATCCTGGGAACCGTCATCTACCACAATTATCTCCAGATGGGGATAGGTTTGTTCTAGGGAACTAGAAATCGCTGCCGGTAAAAAACCAGCATAGTTATAGTTATTGATTAAAATGCTGACTAGGGGCGACTGATTGGGGTTAATCATGGGCTGTTCAGGAAAAATCAGGAAGAATGTTGAAAACTATGCCAATAACTGCGAATTTGTTGGCGTGTTATCGGCAGTAGGATCACAAAAATTAGACCGAAACCCGTCCACATACCCAATTGTTGAACAAATAAGGGAAGAGAACAGGCCGCCCACCAGAGGAGGGCTAAACGATAATCGGGGCTGCCAATGATTTTAGTAATAAAAAGGTGAATCAGACCATAAGCGGGAAGGGCGATAACTTCTGCCCATCCATAGCCAACAATACCTAATTTTGGCAACAGTAACCAAGCTCCTCCTGCAAAAAGGGCGACGTGGAGAAGGTGAAATAAAGCCACATAGGTATTTTTTCTGAGAACGTAGAGTGTGGAAGAATGGAGATTAAAGAGGGAATTAGTCAAATAAGCCCAGGCAATAAAGGGATATACCTGTAGGGCGACGCGCCAGCGTTCCCCAAAAGCCAAACCGATAATCAAAGGTAAAGTCCATGCGACTACATCCAAAATCGGGCCGAGAGCGAGGACTTGTAGGCTCATACCCTCGGTAATTGCCCAGCGTAGCTTGGGCGGGTTATCTTGAATTTTGGCTAAGGCGGCCATGGAAATACGCCAAGTTGCGTGTTTAACAAAACTGAGAACTTCGACTAAACGAATGGCTAAGGCAACAAAACCGACGGCTTCTGCTCCGCCAAAACGTCCCACCAGCAGGGGATTAACTAGGTCTCGCAAAAAGAAAATCCACTGGGCTGCGGACAAAGTTATGCCGTAGCCTAACATATCTTTGACTAAAACGAGATTCCAGAATAATCGAGGACGATAACCGGAACACCAGAAAAACAGCACCACTGACTGGAGAGTTTGCGCCCACCAAGCCGCTACTAATGCCCATGCTCCCGCTCCCTGGAAGGCGAAATAAACGCTTACTAAAACGTAGAGGCATTGATTGAGCAATTCAATCATGGCAACTTTTTTATAGTTTAATTCTCTTTCTAATTTAGCTAAGGGAATTTGAAAACAGAGGACAAAAGGTAAACTCAAAAATAGGGATATGGCAAGGGCTGAAAAATTGCCTATCTTAATCCATTGTGCCAGCAAAGGAATGGTAATAATTCCTAGTATTAAACCAAGAATACCTAGTAGAAGCATGAGGGTAAATCCCTGATGATAATTATGCGGTTCTTCTTCTGGATTAATCTCTCGAATTAGATAAAAATTAATTCCTAGCTGAAAAATCCGTTGCAGATAGGAAAAAACTCCAAACGCCGATACAAATAATCCATAATTTTCTGGACCGATTAGACGGGTAACTAAGAAGACACTGATAATACTTAAGACCATACCTAGACCTTGCCGTCCCGCTAGATAAGCTCCCCCACGCATCACTTTTGCTCTTAAGCTCATAATAGTTTTTTCCTAAGCGGGTTTTTGGGATAGATGGTTTTATAAAAGTGTGGGAATGCGTTGCAGGAACAGGAGCAAGAAATCGATATTGAGGGCTTGTAGGGCCTCCAAAAATTTTCCCTCTTTCAGGGGTTCAACAACTTTATAATAATTTTTAAACCTCTGAAGATGACGCAAATTCTTAACTAAAGCTCTGGTTAATTCTCGACTATTTTTTACTTCTATTTTTTCTAAAAACTTTTGGTTAGCTCGACAGTAAGATTCTAGTCTTAGGGAGGTTTTTTGCTGAGTCAGGGAGCCTGGTCTAGTTCTTTGATAATAGTAGGGATAGGGATAAAAAATAAACTTAGCCTCCTTTAACAAACAGTCTAAATAAAACCAATAATCTTGTCCTTGTCTGAGAGTGGGATCGTATTCAAGATTATGCGCTAGTAAGAATTGACGATTGATAATTGGTTTAGTCATCGTGACAAAGAGGCTTTTACTTTCAAACTTTTGTTTTGTAATAAAAGAAATTGGCTCTAATACCAGGGGGTGAGCAAGGGTTTGCCCACTCATTTTAATTACTGTTGTCCAGGGCGACGGTGCTTGATCATAAATGAGATACACATCATCGCTAACTAGATCTGCCTGAGTTTTTTGGGCAACTTCCAAGAGAGTTTCCAGGCGGTTTGGTTCATACCAATCATCGGAATCCAAGAGAGCTAACCAGCTACCTTTTGCCAATTTAATTGCCTTGTTTCTGGTAGATGCTGCTCCAAGATTTTCTGAATTATGGATAATTATAATACGGGGATCATTAAAACTTTGGGCAATGGCAAGAGTGTTATCGGTGGAACAATCATCAATAACAATGATTTCTATATTGGTTAAGGTTTGCTCTTGGGCAGATTGAATAGCTTTGGCAATATAGGATTCAGTGTTATAGGCAGGGATGATAATAGATACTAGGGGATATGCGTTCATTTTTTTGGGTTAAATTTAGAGATTTAATATAACTAAAATACTTTTTATGTATATAGTAATTAATCAAGATAATCAAGAGTTAAAGTAGCTTTTGGCATAGCGAAAATAAGGTTCTGATTCCCGATCAATTCTCACTCCATTAACGACTAAACCAAGCAGGTTATACTGATATTTCTTCAGTATTTCTTGCACTTGTATGGCTGTGGTGGTCTCTAGTTTTTCTGGGTTGACTACGAAAATAATCCCGTCTGTTTTGGGGCTAATTTGGAGAGTAATATCATTCAAAAGCAACGGCGGCGCATCGATAATAATAAAGTCATAAGTTTCGAGGCTTTCGTACAATAAACTCTCCATTTTATCACTATTAAATAGAGCTAATGGGTTAATAACTTGATGACCTGCTAAGATAAGATCGAGATTTTTACTAATATTCTTGATTGCTAAAGATAATTGAGTTTTTCTTGCCAAAATATCACTTAAGCCTTGATCATTGTCTAAAGACCAAATTCTCTGTTGTTGAGGATTAGGGAGATCAGCATCAATTATTAAAACCTGACTACCAAGTTCAGCTTTAGCCAGAGCTAAATTAGCAGCTACTTCTGATTTTCCTTCTCCAAAAATGCTACTGGTAACAATAACAGTTATCGGATTTTTGTCGGGATTAGCAATAGTGATTTGGGACAAAACGCGGCGATAGGCTTGACTAAATAGGGAATTGGGCTGTTCTTGAAGAATGATATTAGTCATTTTTTTATTTGGTCGAGGCAAAGAACCTAAAAAGGTATAGGGAAAAATTTTCTTGATCTCTTTAATACTTTTAAGTGAAGGAGAAACCAATTCTAACAGAAAAGTCGTTAATAAATAAGTTATACCCCCTACAACTATACCGATAGTCTCTAACTGTTTTTGCGATGATTTCGGATATTTAGAAAGCACAGCATCACTGACAATTTGAGCATTGCCTACCTGCTGTTTTTCGGTAATTTCTAGCTCCTGGAGATTTTTTCTGAGTGCTTGGTAGGAAGTTTGAGCAATTTCCACTTGACGCTCTAAAACTTTTTGGCTTTGCTCTAGTTGTGGAATTTGTTTAGCCCGTTGAGCATAGGCAGCTTTTGTTTCTTGTAGAGAAGTTAATTGCTTGATTAGACCTTTATTTTCCGCTTCATTACTGACTAGATATTCTGTCAAACTGTCCTGTAAGTCCTTGCTTTGAGACACGCGAGAATTACTTCCGGGTTGTGTCATCGCTTCTTGGACTGCCCGATTCAATAAATTCTTTAAAACCGCTTGTTTGTCTCTTAATGTTATCACCACTGGGTTAGCTTCTGTATAACGGGTGCGTTCCACAGCCAATTCTCTTTCCACCTCTTGCAGTTTCAGGCGAGCATTCTGTACAGCAATGGAATTATTAACCTTACTTTGAGCGATCGCTTTTTGGGGATTTGTGCCGATATTTTGGCGTAGTTCTTGACTTTTTGCTGCCACTTTAGCCTTTTCTCCTTGCAGTTGACTAATTTGTTGATCTAATTGCCCAATTTGCTGTACAAGTAGGCTTGCCTCTCCTCGCAAATCAACGATCTGATTCTTGGTTTTAAAGCTTTGTAAATTACTTTCTGCTTCTCTTAAAGCTTTTTCAGCTTTCGGTAATTGTTGACTAACAAATTGTTTAGCCGCCTCGACCTCTGCCCGATTCAAGGTGATATTATTTTTTAAATAGTTCTTCATCACCTCATTAACTACTTTTGCGGACTGATCTCCACTGGGACTTCTATAACTAACCATCAAAATATCGGTACCCGGTATGTTAGTAACTTTTAAATTCTTTAAAAAGTCTTCATATATCAGCAATTCTCCTTTTTTGTCCTTAAGATTTAAGTTTTTAATCACTTCAGTAACTATGGGAGCCGATTGCAAAATTTCTGCTTCTGTATCTAGAGGTGTATCTTGAACTTTTAACGAATCGAGTTTGCCAATTTTCTCACCCGCTTCCGTGACCAAGGCAGAGGTAACATTTTCTCGTTTAAACTTGAGTTTACCAGAAGCTTCGTATTGTTTTTCGGACGAAAAAGCTAAGTATAGCAAGGCCATTAATGGCAACATTGCCACAGCCGTGGCGGGGAGCCAATGACGCTTAACAATTGACCAGTATTTGAGGAAATCAATTTCCTCAGTTAGGTGTCGGTTTTCCATAAATTTAGGTACTAAAAACTTGGTTCTACAGCCAAAGATTTGGCTGCTCTAAGGGCTAATTGGTATAGGTTGGCAAGAGACCTATTGTAGTTATTGATATCCAAAGGAGTAACGAACTCTCGGGCATTTTTCCCTAATTTTAGGCGGAGTGATTCATTATTGACCAATAATTCCAACTGATCTGCCAATCCTTGCCTATCGCCAGGATTAACCAATAAACCTGTCTGTTGGTGAATTACAACTTCGCCACTGCCGCCCACGGGTGTAGTAATTACCGCTAGTCCCCAACTCATGGCTTCTAAAAGGGCCATGGGTAGCCCCTCATTATAGGAAGGTAAGAGAAAAATATCTGCTTGGGCAAGGAGCTGCTCGCGTTCTTGGGGGTTAATCCAACCAGGGAAACTAATATATGGTTCTATGCCTAAATCTTGGGCGAGAGCTTGAGCTTGGTCAACTTCACCGCTACCCGCTAAAATTAAATGGATTTTGCCTAGGGATTCTTGGCTTAGTCTGGCGAGAGCGTGCAGGAGGTCGTATACTCCCTTGCGTTGAATTATTCTACCTAAAAAAACTAAATTTAATTGCTGTCTGTTTTGACGTTCGGGAATTTGGGCGGGCAGCTGTACGGGATTATTTAGGAGCAAAACCTGAGAACTTTTTAGGCCACAATGATAAATATAATAATTCTGCCAGCTTTGGGATAGGGCAATCAGATAGGTGCATTGTTGTAGCAGCCAATCCAAGCTTTTTTTCAGAGGTGCAGCTAAGTTATCGTGGAATTCATGAAATTCACAACCGTGGGCATGGATAATAATCGGTTTACGAAAAATCAGGGCAAAGACCATCATAATACTGACTCTTAAAGCACTGCCCCTTTCCGAGAGGTGAAGATGCACTACGTCAACTTTTCCCTGCAATAACAGGCGCAAAAAAGACAGAAATGCTTGGTTAAAGGTGGCAATTAAATGCAACAAATTGCCGATTTTTGCCTTGCCCGAATAAGCTTTCCAAGTGGACAAATATTGAATTTTAATATTGGGTATAGGTGTATTTAAAATCAAAGAAGCCACTGACCCCATGCCGCCCTGTTCGTGGGGATCAGGTCCGAGCATGATCACTCTTAATCGATTAGCCATAGTTGATTCCTAAAAATAGTTGACTTTTGGAAAGAATAAATTATAAGTTGTCTGAAGACAAGTGAGTGTTAAATCACTGGAAAATATAAATCTACTGAAACAGACTTACCTCGATCTAACCGTGATTTTAATCACAATTGCGTCAATTAATAGACAGTTAATAGACAGTTTTCCCTCTTATATAGTGCCAGGTCTTAAAGTGAAGACATTCCTAAAGGACAGGACTGAAGAAAGGAAAAGTGGAGATAGCGGCTAAGGTTTTTCCACAGGTAGCTGATTTCTACAAACAATCCCTCGGAAATTTTTCGGAGTTTTCTAGAGAGAGATACTTTCCGCCAAGTAGAAGCTAGACGAGGCTCGTAACTATCCTGGCTCTCTTGAGTTTGGTGGGTAAAATGTATTCTAAGATACAGTCCTGCTGGCGAGCGAGTGGAAGGAACCACAGAGACACAGAGGACACAAAGATTGATCGCTTCTATAGTAAGTTAAACTGATCACACAATAAGAGGAATAAGAGAGCCCTATCCTGAAAGCGTTGACTTAAAGAATCACAGATATCGTGATAATAATCCGTGGGAGCTTTCCCTAAACTGGTCAGTTTAGGCTCACTGACAAAGTAAGCTAATTCCTGCTTCGATTGGGCAATACAAATTCCTTTCAGCCGGAGAGCTGCCGCTAATTCTAGTTGATGATTGTCAACGTGTTCACCGAAAATATGGGAACGGGGAACTAAAATAAAGGGAACCTTCAAGGTCGCCAATAAATCAATCGTTCCTTCTCCACAATGGGCAATAATTAAACGGGCTTTTTGGGCTAAGTCTTGAAACTCTGTTGGCTGCAAAATCGGGTATGCTTCCACATTTTTCGGTAAATGGGTACAAGAACCGTATTGGACAATCACTTTTTCTTCTGGAGAAATTATACTTAGTTTGATTAAACTATCTATCCATTCCATCAGACGATTAAAAGGATACTGCTCTGTACCGACAGTGACTAGAATCATAGTATTTTCCTCGACAATTGCCATAAATATCGGTTAATTTACCATTTCGGTCTTAGCATAACGTTGTTTTAGCTGTTCCCACTGCACATAGATAACATCTAAAAATGGTTGGGCTAATCGTGCCGATAAACTGAGAGCTTCAACCCGTGTAAAAGACTCAACAAAGACTGTTTTACATCCCAATAACTTGCCCAAAATGATAAAGGGAACGGCAACTCCTGCCCCTGTAGATAAAATTAATTGAGGACGTTCTTTGAGAAGAACTTGGGCTGCTAAGACAAAATTACGCCATAGGTTGGGAATATTGCGATTAGTCGGGGCATAAGCCCAATAAACTGGATAGTCTTGCAAGATTTCTTGGGTTTCGGGGGTACGAAAAGTGACCCAACAACAATTGTGGTTTTCCCAAAAAAGTCGCAGTTTTTGCATCGCTTGGAAATGACCTCCCGTCGAGGCAACTAATAGGACTTTCATCAGTGTTTTATCCTAGTTTATAATTGGTCGACAAAGGTTTAATAGCATGGTGATTGTAGATAATTTCCTTGCTAATATCGGTGATAATTTCAAAGGGTTAGCCCTGCTAATTACAGATGAAGGTATTCATCTCAGTACAGGACAAAATCTTTGAAAGCCTTGCACGGTAGCACTTTTGGAACATAATCCCGAAAGTCTCTCCAGATAAAGCTTGGAACCATTTTTGCCAGAGAAGAAATTATTTTTTGTCCTGTACTTAGGGTATTCATATATATGACTGAGGTTTAAATTCAAGAAATGTATCGAGGAAGAATAATTTACTTTAGACAGTCAGTTATATGCTTTCATATTTTGCTCATCTCTTACTGGTTATTCTATATGAGCTAGGAAAATTAATCATATCCCTTTAGATAGAGATATTAAGCTTTATTTTATAGGAGCAAAAAGACACTGCTGTAGGGATTAATTGCCTTCGTCTTCTTTCCCCCGTTAGGGAGTTGATTACTATCGAAATCCAGTTTTAACGGTCAAAACTAGAAAGTTTTATATACAGCCTTTCTCGTAAAGGTGAAGCACAGACTGATCCTTGCTAATCAAGTATTTCAGATGCAAGAGCAAACCTCATCTATCTGAGAAATGCTGTAAGCTGTACTGCCTTTAAACTGCCTATTGGGAATTTTAGTACAAATCCTCGAACTTCCTCTCACTAATCCCCGCTCCCTGCTCCCTGCTCCCCACTCTTCTATCCCTTTTAAACAGGATTTAGTATTACAGGGTAATCGCATATCGAATGAACTGTCTCTCAGATTAACTCATGTATATGTGATTAATTTTGCTTAGGTACTTAAAGGTCATAGCTTGCGCTTAAGTCTCAGTGCCTCTTGCTTTCCTGCACATCCCGTCAATGCGGGAACCGGCAGCTAAGTAGTCGTGCAAAATAAATTTCCTAGTGAAGAAAGGCACTCATGCAGGAGCCAAGAGGCAAGGGGGGGTTAGATATGTGTAATTAATTTTGCTTAGGTACTTATCCCCACCAGAGTCGAGCGATCAATTTTTCCTTTATCACAATTAAGGTTTTTTGTCAAGGAAATTTTCCTACAAAATTGCTATTACCTTTAGTCGGGGAAAGCTAAACCGCTGCGGGGATCGCGAATGTATAAACCTAACACCAGCGAGGAGATAACCGTATCCCAGACGGGG
>NZ_JASJFF010000504.1:0-15366 GCF_030065435.1 Microcystis sp. M53603_WE2 | reverse complement strand
CTGCTGGCACTTTAATATCTTGCCAATCAAAAAAAATTCGTTCTGCCTTGGTACCAGGACGGCAATAGGTGGGATGACGAGAGATCACCAATGTCTCAAAGTGATCCTGCCAATTCATCTGGTAATAATTAACATAGCGAATACCGTCCTGTTCCCCTTCCATACCCTCACAATTGCCAAAAATCGTCACTTTATAGCCGCGTTTCGTCCATTCTTGGGCTAAAAAAGCCACCGATGCCTGGGTACCACTGGCCCCCCGTTGCCAAATTTCCGCCGGACGCATGGGACGATATTTTTCTGTGTAAATAACGATCGATTTTTTCGGCCAACGACGGGCGCTCAAACGCTGTTTAATTTGAAATAGGGAAGGTGCGCTGGCCCGTAGCCATTGTTTGAGATTAGATTGTAGGGATGGAGTAGCTTGTGACACTCTTTTTCTCCAAGATCGAGGAAAAATAGGGGCGATGGGTGATAGAGTCTTAGTTTCTCGAATTTAACTCGATTTCTCGACTCAGTAGAACAATTCGAGCCTATCATATAATGGGTTCAAGTCAAAAATCAATCTTTTTATTGCCATCTATCTGCCAGAAAATCTATGAAAATTGTCATCCCGATCGTGTTTTATCGCAAAGGAGGAGTAGAAAGAGTCATTATCTCTTTAATACCTAGCTTATTAGAATACGTCGAACAAATTATTATCGTTATCCCTCGTAATGACATTGAATATTTTAAGTCTTTAATGCCTGATTCCGATAAACTTATCTACGAAGATTTTGCTTTTTACCCCCAGAGTTTTGAGACAAAATTAATCTATTTTTATGGTCTTCTAGCGAATTTTTATAAAACCCTAAGACTGACTTCTATTCATCGTCTTTTCTCTCGTAGAATTGAACTTTTACGCATCGAAGCAAGAATTAATCAGATTATCAAGCGTTACCAAGCTGATCACTGTTTGTATGGAATGACTAATCGGATTTCTCCTCCTAATGTCAAGGTTACTTTAAGTGGCATTATTTATGATGTCTTTTGGCAATTTGCTCCCTTAACTTACTCAGAATCCTATCAAGAACCCTACAATGAAGTCTTAAAAGAATGGTTAGATAATGCCGATCTACTCTTCACAATTTCCCAAAAAACTAAAGACGATGTTTTAAAAGTTTTTCCCAATGCTACCTATGCTAGTAAATTAAAAGCTGTACCTTTAGCAGGATTTGTCGAGCAGTCTAATCCCAAGAGTGATTTAGTCAAAAGTGAGCTAGTTAATTTTTATTTTCCCTCCTCCTTTGGTATCTACAAAGATCATCTGACTTTGCTCAAAGCAGCCATGACACTAGCTAAAAAAGGTTTAAAATTTCAAATAGTTTTTATTGGTAAAGAAACCGATAATCTAGTTAGTGGAAATTTGCAATTATCTCAACAGTCTAAAACCCAAGAATACCAAGATTATCTCAAGGAATGTACCCGACTTTATCGGGAAAATCAAGAAATTTTCGAGAGTCATATCAAGGGATTAGGTTATCAAGACTATGAAACCTTGCAATTTTATTATCAAACCTGTTCCTCTGTGGTATTTCCCTCAAAATACGAAGGTTTTGGATTGGCAATAGCGGAAGCCATTTTACAAGGTATTCCCGTTATCGCTTCCGATTTAGAAGTGTTTCAAGAACAGGTAGAATTATATAATTGTCCCGAAAGAGTGCAATTCTATCCTAGGGGAGATGCGGACAGTTTAGCCAACTGTTTAGAACAATTTATCCTCAATCCAATTCCTCGCTTGTTACCCGAAGATATCCCCAATAAAATTAATCTCTGGACTTGGGAAGATGTGGCAAAAAAATATGTAGAACTACTGAAAGAAAATGCAGGTTACTGATCTCTATATCTACCCGATTAAATCCTGTCGAGGTATTCAATTATCCCAAGCTGAAGTGACTCCTAAAGGGTTACTCTGGGATCGAGAAATGATGTTAGTGGATGGCAAGGGTAAATTTATCACTCAAAGGGAATATCCGCAATTAGCCACCGTTTCTGTCACGATTACAGGAGATAATTTTTCTCTGAAAACATCTCAAGATTCCCTGACTTTCCAGCCTAATTTCACAGGAGAAAAAAGAGCGGTTCAAATCTGGGAATCTCACACCATAGCCATGGATCAAGGAGATGAAATCGCCGAATGGTTTGAGAAAATTCTCGACATTCCCTGTCGTTTAGTGCGACAATCTCCCGATTATCCACGTCCCGCGAATCCTCGCTATGCGGGGAATGATCATACTCCCGTCAGCTTTGCCGATGGTTATCCAATTTTATTAACTAATACTGCTTCTTTAGAGGACTTAAATCGGCGTTTAGTTGCACCGGTGCCGATGAATCGTTTTCGGCCTAATATTGTTATTAGTAGCGATCGAGCTTTTAGCGAAAGTAGTTGGCAAAAGATCACAATTGGAGAGATAAATTATGCCCTAGTTAAACCCTGTAGTCGCTGTATTATCACCACCACCGATCAAGAAACAGGTAGGAGAAATCCCCAGCAAGAACCTTTAAAAACCTTAAGCACTTTTCGCAGTTTCCCCGGGGGCATCATGTTCGGAGAAAATGTCATCCCTGAAAAGATAGGTACAATTAAAGTCGGCGATCCTATTACCGTAATCTAGAGATCTAGAGATATAGGGGGATAGGGGATAGGGAAATGGGGTTATCAGTTATCAGTTATCAGTTATCAGTTATCAGATGTGAGTTTTCAGTTCACTGATTACTGTTCACTGTTCACAGCAAAAAACTCCCCACTCCCCACTGATAACTGTGCGGGCATCAAGGTTAAGATAAATAACCATAAGAACAATACTTGACTAGAGACACTGAAACCATGCCCCTTGATACCGCATCGATTTTAGAAGTATTACGTCCCGTTCAAGATCCAGAACTGCAAAAAAGCCTAGTGGAATTGAACATGATCCGCAATGTGGCGATCGATGGCGGAAAAGTTAGCTTTACCCTAGTTTTGACCACTCCTGCCTGTCCTTTGCGCGAATTTATCGTGGAAGACTGCCAAAAAGCTGTTAAACAGCTGCCCGGGGTGGAAAGTGTCGCTGTGGCAGTAACTGCCGAAACCCCGCAACAAAAAGCTTTACCCGATCGCCAAGGTGTGGAGGGGGTTAAAAATATTATCGCCGTTTCCAGTGGTAAGGGCGGTGTGGGAAAAAGTACCGTGGCTGTCAATATCGCCGTCGCCTTGGCTCATTTAGGGGCAAAAGTGGGGCTATTAGACGCGGACATCTACGGCCCCAACGCCCCGACAATGTTGGGCTTAAATGACGCACAAGTGACGGTACAGGGCGCAAATGGCGAGATATTGGAACCCGCTTTCAACCATGGCATCAAAATGGTTTCCATGGGCTTTTTGATCAACCCCGATCAACCGGTAATCTGGCGCGGTCCGATGTTAAACGGCATTATCCGTCAGTTTCTCTATCAAGTCAATTGGGGCGATTTAGACTATTTAATCGTCGATATGCCTCCCGGTACCGGGGATGCACAATTAACTTTAATTCAATCGGTCCCCCTAGCGGGTGCGGTGATTGTCACCACTCCCCAGACGGTTTCTTTAATTGATGCGCGCCGGGGTTTAAAAATGTTCCAACAGCTAGGGGCGCGGGTTTTGGGTATCGTGGAAAATATGAGTTATTTTATCCCTCCCGATCAGCCCGATCGCTCCTATGATCTATTTGGGTCCGGTGGTGGGGAAAAAACCTCACAAGAATTGGGCATTCCTTTACTGGGATGTGTGCCTCTGGAGATAGCCCTACGAGAAGGCGGTGATACTGGTGTACCAGTTGTCTTGGGGCAACCAGAATCGGCCTCAGCTAAAGCCCTGATAGCGATCGCTCGTCAGGTGGCGGCGAAAGTATCCGTGGCAGCCTATAGTTAGGGTTTGCGGCAAAAAGTTTTTCGGTGGGGGCAGGGTGTGGGGTGTAGGGTGTAGGGTGTAGGGTGTAGGATTTTACCCATTTTCAGGGAAAAAGTCCCTAAATTTTCCCCCCGATCACTCCAATGTCCGGTGCTTTTGGATTTCAAAAAGGTCTAAAAGTCTTATCGAACAATGTTTTTAGATTTATTCAGCAAACCCTAGTTAGTTAGTAAATGTGTGGAGAGAAATGGTGAGAAGACAGTCCCTTATTAGTAGGAAACTAAGGGGTTTTAACGAACAGTTTAGCTTCATTTTCCGGGATATAGCCCAAATTGATTGGCTTTTGTTCGTTTTGGTGACGGGTTTAACCGTTTTCGGTGGTTTAATGATTCGTAGTGCCGAAAGGAACACCACTGCTCTCGACTGGTGGCAACACTGGTTATTCGGGGCCGTGGGAGTGGCGATCGCTTTATTTCTGGCCCGTTGTCGTTACGAAAGTCTGCTGAAATGGCACTGGTTAACCTATCTTCTCACCAATCTCTCCCTAATTGCGGTAATTGTCCTAGGGGTGACGGCGAATGGGGCGCAAAGTTGGATTAATATCGGCAGTTTTAACGTGCAACCGTCGGAATTTGCCAAGGTAGGTTTAATTATCACCCTAGCAGCCCTCCTACATCATCGTCCCGCCGATAATCTTTTTGCGATCGCTCGTGTCTTTGCCGTCACTGCCATCCCCTGGGTGTTAATTATGGCGCAGCCGGACCTGGGGACGGGATTAGTCTTTGGGGCAATTACCCTAGGCATGATTTACTGGGCTAATGCGAAACTGCCTTGGATGATTATCCTCTTATCTCCCCTCGCATCGGTTTTTCTGTTTAATTTACTTTTTCCTGCTTGGATTGTTTTAGCAATTATCATCGCTGTGCTTGCTTGGTTTACCCTTCCCTACCGTTTTTTATCTACTTTCATCGTGGTGGCAACTAATCTGGCAGTGGGTAAATTAGGCGAGGTTTTTTGGGGTTTATTAAAAGAATATCAAAAAGATCGTTTAACCCTATTTCTTGACCCAGAAAAGAATCCTTTGGGGGGAGGTTATCAATTAATTCAATCCCGCATTGCCATCGGCTCTGGAGAATTATTGGGACGGGGATTACACCAAGGCACCCAAACCCAATTAAATTTTATTCCCGAACAACACACCGATTTTATCTTCTCCGTAGTCGGGGAAGAATTCGGTTTTGTCGGCAGTATTCTAGTTTTAATAGCTTTCTGGTTAGTTTGTTGGCGTTTGTTAGTCATTGCTAATACTGCCAAAGAAAACTTCGGTTCTTTAATAGCGATCGGTGTTCTCTCGATGATCGCTTTTCAGGCAATTCTTAATATTAGCATGACCGTGGGATTAGCCCCGATTACAGGGATTCCTTTACCCTGGTTAAGTTATGGACGTTCATCTTTATTAACCAATTTTATTGCCTTGGGTTTAGTGGAATCCGTGGCTAATTATCGCCCCCGTAAGCGTTTGTACTAAGTAGTTGTACAGATATCAGTTATCAGTGATCAGTTATCAGTGATCAGTTATCAGATTTGAGTTTTAAGTGTGGAGTATTAAATCCCACTTTCCGCACTTCTTAACATTCAATTGATGATTTTTACTAATATATTCCTTCCAAACCCTTGCCAGTAAGAATTATAACTACAATGATGGATTTTGATCAAGGTGAAGAATTGTAAATTTTTTTCTCAGAAAAAATCAATTATTGAAAATGTTCTCAATAGTAGTTTCTACAATCAAGGTTTTTCGTTAAAACATCTTGGGGAATGTAAAAACATATACAAGTATATGAAGATATGCTGAATGTCGGATTTAGCAGAAATTGTTCTTAAGTGCTTGACATTGGCCAGATTAGTGCTTATGATGTTTCCCATCACCCAAATAAAAGCAAATTATTTGCACAATCCCAATTCTGAAAGCCATGCACAGCAAAGCTTTCAAGGGTTAGTACAGGTTGTTAGTTTTGTCTGAGTGATTAAACCTATTCACTCGAAATTACCAGAGGAATAACTATGGCATATCCCAACGATCAACAAGGTAAAGCACTTCCTTTCTTTGCTCGTTTCTTGTCCGTAAGCAAAGAGGAATCTTCCATCAAGTCTCCTTCCCCTGAGCCTACCTTCGGGACGACCTTTAAATACCCTTCTGACTGGGAAGATTATTAAACTCAGATCACTTGAGTAATTACAGCACTTTTCTTGATTACACCGTACAGACAAAAAGCTAAAGGCTCCACTAAGCAAGGCTTGCAGCCAAAAAAACTGCACGTTGAGATCCTGAGAAGTGCTGTAAAGTAACTTTAGTAATTACTCAAGAAAAAAACAAATACTGCAATTAGTTAAGCAAAAGCAGCAATTTTTTCCGCCTTTTATTGAGATTCTTCTCGATAAATATCCGCCCAAAAGCCTTAAAATGGGTTAAAATATAGGGATTTGCAATTGACATGAAAGAATCGCCTAAAGTTGTTTTATTGTTGACCCATAGCGGCGATTTTTTCACGATTGACCGCGTGGCTGAGGCGATAGAAAAAAAAGGAGCCACACCTTTTCGCTTAGATACCGATAAATTTCCCTTAGAGGTTCAACTAACAGCCCAATTTAATGGTAAAAAAAGTTTTTATCAATTAACCTATAACCATCAATCTATTGATAGTCAACAGGTGCAATCTGTTTGGACAAGACGTATTTGGCAGCCTGAACTAACAGGGGATTTAGATCCTCAGTTTCGGGAGGTTTGTGTGCGAGAATCCCAGACGACTTTGGCTGGTTTTTGGGATAGTTTAAGGTCAGCGCGTTGGTTAGATAATTTAGCGCAAATTGAGAAGGCTAAAAATAAGTTATTACAACTTCGTTTGGCCTCAGAAGTTGGCTTGATTATCCCCCCCACTTTAGTGACCAATAATCCTGATGCTGCCCGGGAGTTTTTTTCCCAGGTTCAGGGAAGAATGGTGAGTAAATTGTTAACTGCGATCGCCCGCAGTATGGAGTCGCCGGAATTTTTTCTTTATACCAGTAGGGTGAAAGCAGAAGACCTTGAGGAAGCGGAATCTTTACGCTATTGTCCTATGGTTTTTCAAGCGGAAATTCCCAAACAATTAGAATTGAGAGTTGTCGTGGTTAATGGACAGACATTTGTGGGAGCTTTAGAATCTTCTCAGTATAATAATTCAGCCGTAGATTGGCGAAGACCGGGTATTGATCCGGGTGCTTGGCAACATCATACTTTACCTGATTCACTATTGCAGCAACTTCAGATTTTTATGGCTAATTTAGGGTTGAATTTTGGGGCGTTTGATTTTATCTTAACTCCTGGGGGAGAATACATTTTTTTAGAAGTTAATCCCTGTGGTGAGTGGGGAATGTTAGAACGGGATTTAGATTTACCTATTTCTAATGCGATCGCTGATTTTTTAGTATGCTAAAAATCAAACCAAAACCTAATCAGGATTTTGAGGATTTTAGGATTATCAAGATTCTCAATCCAAAATCTAATCAGGATTCTCAATCCCAAATCATCAAGGAGATTTATGACCGTTTTACTTGTTACTTTTAGCAACGATAATGAAAGTATTCCTCTGGTAATCAAAGCCATAGAAACGATGGGGAAAAAAGCCTTCCGTTTTGATACCGATCGCTTCCCTACAGAGGTGAAAGTTGATCTTTACTCAGGCGGTCAAAAAGGCGGAATTATTACCGATGGAGAACAAAAATTAGAGCTAAAAGAAGTTTCTGCTGTCTGGTATCGACGCATGAGATACGGACTAAAATTACCCGATGGGATGGATAGTCAATTTCGCGAAGCTTCTCTTAAGGAATGTCGGTTAAGTATTCGAGGAATGATTGCTAGTTTATCTGGCTTTCATCTTGATCCAATTGCTAAGGTAGATCATGCCAATCATAAACAATTGCAGTTACAAGTGGCGCGACAATTAGGTTTATTAATTCCGGGGACTTTAACTTCTAATAATCCTGAAGCTGTCAAGCAATTTGCTCAGGAGTTTGAAGCGACGGGAATTGTGACTAAAATGCTTTCTCAATTTGCTATTTATGGAGACAAGCAAGAGGAAATGGTTGTTTTTACCAGTCCTGTTACTAAGGAAGACCTAGATAATTTGGAAGGTTTGCAATTTTGTCCAATGACTTTTCAGGAAAACATTCCTAAAGCTTTGGAATTACGCATCACTATCGTCGGTGAACAAATATTTACGGCGGCGATTAATTCCCAACAATTAGACGGCGCTATCTACGATTGGCGAAAAGAGGGAAGAGCGCTCCATCAACAATGGCAACCCTACGATTTACCGAAAACTATTGAAAAACAACTACTAGAATTAATGAAATATTTCGGTCTTAATTATGGTGCAATTGATATGATTGTCACACCAGATGAACGTTATATCTTTTTAGAAATTAATCCCGTTGGCGAGTTTTTCTGGCTAGAACTTTATCCTCCTTATTTTCCTATCTCCCAGGCGATCGCTGAAGTCCTCGTCAACTCATAAACCAACAAATACAGAGCCAGAGTATTTTATCGCATCGACGAGGCTCTGACTCCAGATTTCCCCCCGACTACTGACTTGAAAGAGGGTGTAGGGTGTGGGGTGTGGGGTGTAGGGTGTGGGGTGTGGGGTGTGGGGTGTAGGGTGTGGGAAGTGGGGAAGTGGGGAGTTTTCTCAGTGAACTGATAACTGATAACTGATAACTGATAACTGATAACTGATAACTGATAACTGGCTCCTAACCCCACCAACAAACTTTTTCAGCAAACCCTACTTAATTTCCAGACCAAGACTTTCTCTCGTGCTTCTATCAGATCCATGCCGATTTTTTCTAAAACTCGCTTTGAAGCTATATTATCGGGAGCGCAGCCAGCGGTCACTGTTTGCATACCAGGTTGAGAAAGTGTCCAGTCCATCATTGCTTTTGTCGCCTCAGATGCGTAGCCTTGTCGTCGATATAACGGTGCTACTTGATAGCCAATTTCTACAGCATCTGTGGGTAAACCTGTGACATCAGGAACAATTTTGATCATCACATGACCAATAAGGGTATTTTCTGCTTGATGAATAATTAAACTCCCCCACCCCCACTCATTTTGTAAGGGGAATTGCAGCAAAATATTCGCAATATCAGGGAAAGCTTGAATCAACTCTTGTTCGGCCCAGTCAGCTGCAACTTTTACCCCCAAAATTGTTGCTAATTCATCGATACCTATAATTGCGGCCTTGAGAAGTTCAAGCTTGAAGGGGACTAAATATAATCGTTCCGTCACCAGTTTTTCCAGTGCTTTCATTTGATAAAACTCCTATACCAGTTATCAGTTATCAGTTATCAGTTATCAGTTAGTAGCTTGTTAATCAACTTACCCAGCAAAAACCTCATTCTCTAGTTCTCCTGAGAGGGGGAAGTCTGAAAAATTTTCCCTACCCCCTACACCCTACCCCCCACACCCTGTCTCAATTTCAATCTGTTTGTCACCCCATTAGCTATATTCTCACCCATTTTAAGGTTTTTGGGTCTTTATCATAATGATAATTAAAACCATCTTTGGCAGTAATGATTTTACCTAAACTGGCACGACTCCGGACGTTACTTAAAGAATAATCAGTTAGAGACTGCATTTGTTGATGGGACAAACCTTCGGCTATTTCAGAAACTCCTGCAATTTCCGCATCATGCTCAGTTTTAACCTCAGACAAAGTCTCTATTTTTACCGCCGAAAAATTTTCTGATTTTTTTGACATCATCACTAGGTTATTCACTTTTTTGCGCTGATAATCTTCTACAGTTGACAGCTGCCAATGGGAATTTTCTGTTAACTCTAAGACCCATCGATGATAATTAAATAAACTTTCCCGATGACCAACACTAATAAAAGTGGTTTCACTTTCCTGTAATTGCTGATATAAGCTGGCTTCATTGGCCAAATCTAAAGCGCTAGTTGCTTCATCTAAGATAGTAAAAGTGGGTTTAGTGATTAATAGTCGAGCAAAAGCTAGTCTTTGCTGTTCTCCGAGGGATAAAATCTGTTCCCAATTGACTTGTTTATCTAAGGTATTTTTGTCAGTTAATAAATGTTGCAGGTTGACTTTTTTTAAGATATTTTCTAATTCTTCATCGCTCACCTGTTCATTGGTATGGGGATAAAGTAATTGCTGCCGTAAAGTGCCAAGGATAATATAAGGACGTTGGGGTAAAAATAACATTTTAGCTAAAGGAGGACGCACTAAACGACCACTACCCGCTTTCCATAAACCGGCGATTGCTCGTAACAAGGAACTTTTTCCTCGACCACTGGGGCCAATAATGAGTAGGCTTTCTCCCAAAGGGACAGAAACCGATAAATTCTCCACAATTACCTTTTCATAATCGGGAGTTTGTAGGGTAAAATTTTCAAAAGCTAGACGATTATCTTCCAGGGTGGTAATACGACTTAAGTTTTTCGGCTCTTCACTGGCAACTTTTAAGGCATCTGTCAAGGTAGCTAACCGTTCAATATAACTTGAAACTTTACCCGATGTTCCCCATTCAGTAATTAATTGTCCCAAGGCATTAGAAAAAAGAAAACAGCATAAACTCGCTTGACTAATTTCCCCATAATCGATTTCATTTTTAATAAACATCGGGGTCAAAATAAACATTGAAAATACACTAATCGCTGACTGATAACCTCGATTAAAAAGATTATTAAACCGTTCCCAATTGATCAGTTTTTCCGAGCTTTGAATAACCCGTTGAAAACGGCCTTCAATGATTTTTTCTTCCTGCTCTTCTCCCTGAAAAAAAGCAATGGATTCGGCGTGGTTACGCACATGGGTTAAAGCATAATTATAATCAGCTTTATTATTAAGCTCCGATTGATTAATTTTGTTTAATTCTTGAGTTAGATAAATTGCTATTAAATTTCCTGCGATCGTATAAATTATCAGATAAACCGCAATTTGCCGAGAAATTGTCCAAAGAATAATCGCAAAAGTAATCATTTGTAACCCTTTTTCCACGAAGGTGATTAATAACCTTAGGGTCATGGTCGTAATTGGTTCAATTTCTTGAGATAATCTTTGATCGGGATTTTTTAAAGCTGAGGTAAAATCAATATTATAATAAGCGCGAGCATTGAGATACTTTTTAACGGTTTGTTTGGTTAACCACTTATACCAATCTAAGGCTACTTTGCGACGAATAAATTGAGAAAAAGCAAATAACCCCGTTGTTAATATAATCAACAAACTGGATAACCACAGCGTATTTAGATATTTAGAAAGATCTCTATCTTCAATAATAATGTCGAGTACATAACGATTCCAGTAGCTACTAAAAGCTTCTACCCCCACCGTTGCCAAGATACTTAAAAGGATCAAAGCTGACATCCCCCAAGAAATGATCACATCTCCAAAGGCGCGTCCATTTAACTCCGTTGGATACCAATAGGGTTGAGCGACAATTTTTAGGCTTTCCCAAAATTGACCAAATAGTGAAAAGGGATTATTGGCGGACTGGTCGGACACAACAGGGTTTTCCGTTGCTTGTTTAGTAGTATATTGAGGCATCTAGATCCAATTGGCAGTTCTTTTACTGTTCTCTTGACAACTCGCTATCATATTGTAGCGGCAGAATTACCTCTTGTTGTCTTTTGATAACATTTTTATCTAGAAGATGAAAGCCAGCTATGGCCAGAAAGCTCTGACTTGACTAAGAACTACTTGACCCACTTTTGTTACTGTGGCAGTCTAGATGCTGTTTACTGGTCACTGAAAAACCCCCGTCTCTCAATCTCCGTCATCCTCAAAATGATTAGCTAGTAGGAATTTTTGACTGGTATTCAACTCTTGCCAAAGCTGGTTAATTTTCTCGTAAGCTTCCGTGGAGGTAAGCTTTCCCCCACTGTGTAAACCAGCGATAAAAGAGACTCTCAGGGCGAATTCCTGCAAATTAGCGTTAAAAACTAAATTTTGTGGCGTGAATAAACCCCTGTAGCTGGTTTTAGGGTAGAGAAAGTTATCTTTAGAATTGAATTTTTCCATTGTTACCGACCCCCCAGTATAGGATATCTACATTATTATATATTTAAACTTTTGTTAACTTAAGCTTAACCTAAGAATTTAAACCTGTCTCTAGATTCTTAAGAGAGTAGCTGCTGAACTTGATTAGCTGCCGCTATCCCAGAAGTTAAGGCCGTTTCTAGGGAAGAATTTCTCGATAAATCTCCCCCTTGACACCAATCACCACAGGCAACTAGAGGTAAAGGACTATTAACACTTAAACAGGGTACAGCTAAACCCTGACGGACTAAAGCATAACGCCAACGGTGCAGCTGAGACCAATCGGGGAGAGGCAAAGAAGCACGAGAGAGCAAATCTAGCTTAACTGCTTCTAAATCCTCGCTATCGAGATATTTAACCGCAAAATCTCCACTACTATGCACAACAAAGACATAATCAGGGGATGATTGCCGTTTACTGCTATCAAGTCCTAACCAAGCGATATCGGTGGAGGGAGCAACTGCGGGTAAAGAATCGCCATAACCCGCCATTACCGTTAAACAGGGATCGTAAACGATTGATCGCAATTCTGGCATAGTAGTTATGGGAGAGTTTTCTAACAATAACGCTGCTTGCGGGGCGGGAATAGCTAAGACAATCGCCGAAAACTCCCCCCGAATTTGACCGTTATTGTTTAAAACCCATTTTCCTTGACGATTTTCCAGACGAGTAACCAGAAAATCTCGTTCAATTTCTAACCCTTGAGCTAAAAATTTCGCCACGCTATTGATGCCAGAAGGAGCAACATAGCTAGAATCAAACCAAGAAGTAACTAGATTCTCTCTCAGGAGATTATCAATTAAAGCCGCCGTTTTTTCGCCCTGAATAGTCAAAAAAGGCAAGCCATGATCCACAGCCATCTCTTGATTGGCTCGATTAACCCGTCGCGTGGCTAAACGACCACCAATGCCTCTAGACTTATCAAATAGCTTAACAGTATAACCTCGATCGCACAACTGACGAGCGCAGGTTAACCCGGCTAAACCCGCGCCAATGATCCCAACCTTAATCGAAAAATTTGTCACTAGCCTTCCTAATCCTGTGAACCCTTGAGTTAATATTAGTAGTAATCAGCACTAGCGAAACTAAGTTGATTATTGGGGCTGAGGAGGACAAACCACATTGGACGAACTACGCACAGCTTTGGAGTTAGCCACCGAGGAGGAACTGCAGCAAATCACTAACATCCTCTTTTGCCGTCGTTTTAACCCTCTCGATTATCTACGAGCGCCGGACGCAATCGCCGTTCAAAGTCAAGATTGGGATAGTTGGTTAGATAGCGTCGAGGATCGTTTTCGTTATTTGGCTGCCGATGGTGTGACAGTGTTAAAAGGTCAAACGGAAAAAGTTAGTTATCGTCAAATTCTCGTCCGTGTCTGTCATTTCCTCAAGGTTCCCTACTCCCAAAAAATGCCGACAACGGAAATTGAAGCGGAAATCTATCTTCACCTCGTTAACAAAGCTTGGAAACGTCTCCCCCCATCGGAACAAAAATCCCTCTCGATTCAAATTCAAAAGGCACTCGCGGATTCCCACACTCCCCAACCCTTACCCGTTCACCTACAACACAATCCCCTCGATATAGTCCTCAAAGGCAGTAGCGTCATCGCCGTTAATTCTATCCTGAAACCGATTCTGCTCAAACATATCGCCGGGCAGTTCGCTCTCCATTTTGCCCGCTATCAAGGGGCAAAAACTGCCCTAGTCCAGGGTGGGGCAATTGCTAATCAATTAGCCCTACAAACGGCTAAACAGGGCATGACTACGGCGGCGGCCCGCTACGGAGCGGTCAGAACCGTGTTAAGTTTGGTAGGACCGGCTCTATGGGGTTGGTTTATTGCCGATCTCGGTTGGAAAGCGATCGCCACCGATTACGGCCGGATTATCCCGACTATTTTTGCCCTTGCCCAAATTCGTCTGACCCGTGACGATTGTTGGCAACCTGCATAACATGAAAAAGATTTTTTGTCAAGGGTGGGAGTGGAATTTAATACTTTTTTCAGTTTTTATCGCCATGATGCTGCCGGAGTTAGCGGGTATCGGCATTATTATCGTCTTAATTAGGGTTTTTACCGGCAATTTTCGGGCAATTATCCAGTCACGTCTCAATCAAGGTCTCGGTATCGTCACTCTTTGGTTAATGATTAGTGCCAGTCTTTCCCCAACTCCGGGGGATGCTTGGATTGGTTTAGGAAATTTCCTGCCCTTTTTCTTCTTTTTTAGCAATATTCGGCAATTAATTAAAAAACCCTCTCAATTGCGTCAACTAGCTTGGGTGATGGTTATTCCGTCGGTTTGGGTAGTGGTGATGGGATGGGGACAAATTTTTCTCGGTTGGCAAAAACCGGAAGCATTAAAAGGGATTTTTACCTGGCCCTACGGGGCGGGGGGTGAACCGAGCGGGCGGATGTCTTCGGTTTTTATGTATGCTAATCTTTTGGGGGCTTATTTATTAATAACTCTGATTTTAGCGATCGGTTTATTAATTCTAACTTTGCGGCAGTGGCACAGACAAAGAAATACCCTTTTAAATCTCAAAGTCGGGTTTTTAACTTTAACCATATTGATCGACGGTGTAGGGCTATTTTTAAGCAATTCTCGCAATGCTTGGGCCTTAGCCTTTTTAGGAGGCCTAATTTTCGCCCTTTATCTGGGTTGGAATGCCTTAGTCGCCGGTTTTATCCTCTTGGGGGGGGTGATTTCCCTCGCTTCTTGGGGACCAAATCCTTTAAGGGATAGTGTGCGTTTTTTGGTTCCTAGGGCGATTTGGGCGCGATTATCCGATGAAATGTTCCCTGATCGCCCTCTAGCGACTCTCAGAGCAACCCAATGGCGTTTTACTCTCGAAATGACCCAAGAAAGACCCCTATTCGGTTGGGGATTACGCAGTTTTACACCTCTCTACGAAAAAAGTCAGGGATTATGGTTAGGTCATCCCCATAATTTATATTTGATGTTAATGGCAGAAACGGGAATTATTGGCTTAATTTTATTGTCTGTTTGGGTGGGTTGGATTTATGCCCAAGGGGTGCGTTTATTAATCTTTTTACGACAACAAAAAGCCGGGGGGGAGTTAATTATCTTTACCTATCTGGTAGCTTTTGGCGCTTGTGTTTTATTTAATCTCGTCGATGTCACCCTCTCCGATGTCAAGATTAATACTATTGTTTGGTTTCTCTTGGCTGCTATTGCCGGGGTCAGTCAAAGGTTAAATTATGAATTATGAATTGGGAAGTGGGAAGTGGGAAGTGGGAAGTGGGGAAGTGGGGTGTGGGGTGTAGGGTGTAGGGTGTGGGAATTGGGGAAGTGGGGTGTGGGGTGTGGGGAAGTGGGGTGTAGGGTGTGGGAATTGGGGAAGTGGGGTGTGGT
>NZ_JASJFF010000652.1:0-5128 GCF_030065435.1 Microcystis sp. M53603_WE2 | reverse complement strand
ATTTTGAATATAGTAGGCATTATCGGGTTCTGCTCCTCGTTCTAAATCTTCCCTAGCTAGAGTTGTGGAACCCATACTTTTAATTTTTAAACCCAATTCGGACACCAAAAAATAGATAAAACGTCCGATTAATTCTCGATAAAACTCGTGTTCTTCTAGGGGCATAGTAATTTCTAAAGTGCCACGATCATAAAATAAATGGGCGCGATTATTTTCCCCTAGTGCCTGTAAAATTTGCTGATAGGATAACCAATTGAGATGATAAAAAGTAACCCGTCTTTCTGCCCGGATTTCGCTAGTATTTAACTCCAGAGGAACTGTCACCATAATTACCTCAACTGCCCTAGTCAATTATTTTTAGCTAGTTGACTAACAAGCCATGCTCTTAAATTCTTTTCTGCCCTCACTTCATCCTCTTTAGCAGTGGCTAAAAATTCATAGAGTTTAGTTTTCGGAACTAGGGGAAAAGTCGGACTAAATTCTCCTTCCTGATAAACCCCCTTTTCTAACCGATAAATGCGCCAGATTTGTCCATTAAAACGCCATAATTCCGGCACTCCCAAACGGGCATAAAGTGCTAATTTATTAATATCCGTGTGGGTGATATCCACTTCCACCACTAAATCTGGGGGCGGATCTTCAGTTAAATTAATCCTTTTCCCCAGCACTTTAGCTTGATTTTGAATATAGTAGGCATTATCGGGTTCTGCTCCTCGTTCTAAATCTTCCCTAGCTAGAGTTGTGGAACCCATACTTTTAATTTTTAAACCCAATTCTACCACCAAAATCCGAATAAACAATCCGATTAATTCTCGATAAAACTCGTGTTCTTCTAGGGGCATAGTAATTTCTAAAGTGCCACGATCATAAAATAAATGGGCGCGATTATTTTCTCCTAGTGCCTGTAAAATTTGCTGATAGGATAACCAACTGAGATGATTAAAAACTACCCGTTTCTCACCCCTAATTTGCTCAGTATTTAACTCCAGAGGAACTGTCACCATAACTGCCCCGAAAAGCGAAATTTATGCCCAAAAAAGGGGGTTGATTCACCCCCTTTTTATCTTATCAAACCAGTGCCGGAACTTGGGGCCAACGCCCGATCGTCTTACCAATGACCGCTAACTCCTGAGTTAATCGATCGAATCGGTCGGGGGTCAAGGATTGCGGCCCATCAGATAGGGCCTTTGCCGGGTTAGGATGTACCTCGATCATCAAGGAATCGGCCCCGGCTGCTAGGGAAGCCATGGCCATGGTCGGGACATATTCCCATTTACCCGTACCGTGGCTAGGATCGATCATGATCGGCAGGTGAGTTAAAGTTCTTAAAACGGGAATACAGGATAAATCTAGGGTATTGCGAGTATATTTACTGTCAAAGGTGCGGATACCGCGTTCGCAGAGAATGACATTGCTATTTCCTGCGGCGAGGATATATTCTGCCGCCATCAACCAATCTTCAATAGTGGCCGCCATGCCGCGCTTGAGTAGGACCGGTTTCGGTTGCGCCCCAACTTTTTTCAGGAGGGAAAAATTCTGCATATTGCGCGCCCCCACTTGCACCACGTCGGCTATTTCGACAATCTTATCGAGATCCGCTGCGTCCATTACTTCCGTGATAATACCCAAACCACTGGCATCTCTAGCCGCCGCTAGTAATTCCAAAGCGCTTTCCCCGTGACCTTGGAAAGCATAGGGAGAAGTGCGGGGTTTGTAGGCACCACCGCGGAGGAATTGCGCTCCGGCTGCCGCCACTCGTTTGGCAGTTTCCACGATCATCGCTTCATTTTCCACCGAACAGGGGCCGGCGACAATGCTAACGGTATGATTTCTGCCGATGGGGATAACACCGTTAGGAGTGGGGACTAAAACCTCGCTGTATTCGCCGTGACGGTATTCTAAAGAGGCGCGTTTGAAGGGTTGTTCGACTCGCAGGACGGTTTCGATCCAAGGGCTTAATTCTTGGATTTGTAGGGGGTCTAATTCCCTGGTTTCTCCGACTAAACCGATGACAACTTTATGCTTACCGACGATTTTTTCGGGACTTAATCCCCATGCCTCGAATTCGGCACCGACGCGCTCGATTTCAATTTCCGGGGAACCAACTTTCATGACAATAATCATGGCATTAACCTTTTATTTTTTTCTTTAATCTCTATTGTTGACGATTTCTAGAGGTTATCTATTTTTCTTCCACTTCTTTTTTGCCGGACCGCCAGGCGGAGATCGTTCTGCCAAAATTAGCTTGAAATTCTTGCCATCCTAGCCAATCCCCCACCCGATCCTCATCCCAAGAAGCGGAGAAGATGCCATAACTCAGACCGATGAAACCTAGACCAAATAGGCTTAAACTGACGAGCATGGCGACGTAGGAAGGGATTTCGAGAAGATCGTGGCTAATAATCCAGTAGAAGCCAAAAAAGGAAGCTATCCCCAGTGCCGTCGGCAGGCCACAAAATACCGCCATCCGTTTGGCCATCCGTTGACTGACCACTTGCGGAATCGCCTTTAAGCTGGTTTCCTCGGAGCGATTTTTTAGGGGCGGTGGCACGGGACTAGGGGCAATTTTCGGGGTTTTTCGCTTATTTTGGCGCGGCTCAAAGGGGAGACGTTCTTTTTTCTCCGTCGATTTCGATTCAGAGGCCATGGTAGGGATGCAAAGGGGGTATGCTTAACGGCGAATTCCGAGACGACCAATCAGGGTTTGATAACGTTGTTGATCTTTCTTCTGGATATAGGTTAACAGTCCCCGACGACGACCGATCATCTGGAGTAATCCCCGACGGGAAGCATGGTCTTTCGGGTTAGCTTTCAGGTGTTCGGTCAGTTGGTTGATTCTCTCGGTTAAGAAAGCTACCTGTAACTCCGATGATCCTGTATCGGTTTCGTGGGCCTGATATTGGCTGATTAGTTCTTGTTTTTTGGTCTGGGTTAAGGCCATAGGACTCGTGATCTCTGCTTAAACACTGCAATCTATCATAGTATCACGTTTCTGGTCGATCCGTAAACATTGTTCGGGGGGCAGGAGATAGGGTGATAGGTTTTGGGGTGATAGGGTGATGAGACAGCTTCCCCACCTCCCCACTTCCCCACTTCCCTATCTACCCCACTTCATAATCCATAATTCCCACACCCCACACCCCACACCCCACACCCCACACCCCACTTCCCCACTTCCCAATTCCCAATTCCCCAATTCCGCAAATCATGGCAAAATCTTAGACATAGCGTCTAACTTACCCTGAAGATTCCATGCTGTTAAAATCCACGACCCGTCATATTCGCATTTATACGGCTGAAGTAAAAAATAATCAATTAATCGAGAGTAACAATGTCTTGACTCTTGATGTGGATCCCGATAATGAATTTAATTGGGAGGAAGTGGCTCTCAATAAGGTTTATAGTAAGTTTGATGAATTGGTAGAGTCCTACAATGGGGAAGAACTGAGCGAATATAATCTCCGTCGCATCGGTTCAGATCTAGAACATTTTATCCGTTCTCTCCTGCAAAAAGGGGAAATTAGCTATAATCTCAACGCCAGAGTCCAGAACTATAGTATGGGTTTACCAAAATTAGGGTGAACAATTCCGCGTCAGTACCCACCCGCACACCTAGAAGGGTGGGGAAGTTGCATCGCGGCTCTTCTGGTTTCTGTGTGGAAACGAGGTCTATACTGATAGAATATCCGCAAAATAGCCCTAAAAGTCTTGCCCGATAAGCATTTCACGATTCCATAAGCAAAAATTATCACACAAAGTCGAGAAGAGCCATTATACCAAATACAAAATGAATTACACAGGATTGGAGCAGCAAAGCAAGGAATCACAAATAGCTGAATTAGAGCTATTTATAAAAAGTGTAATGGATTCAAGAGAACTGAAACGAGCGCTCTCAGTAAAGATGTAGATGTCTCTCGAAGGTAAAACCTGTGAAGAAATCAGCAGAATACTCTGTGTCAAGCAATCTTTTATATATTACGGTCGAAATATATTTAAAATAAATAGAAGGAATTAGAATAGGATATAAAGGCTCGATCGGATATTTAACAGATGACCAGATAAATGAAGTGATCGGGTGGTTAAAAGCAAAGATTTATTGGAACATGGATGAATTAATCGATTATATCAGCCAACCTTATGCTGTTATTTACAAATCAAAACAAAGCTCTTATCATTTGTTTTTGCTGGCGAGTATAAGTGGTCAAAAATCTCAAAAAAGTCAGCCAAAATTTGAGCAAGAGTTAGTCGAAAATAAGAAGAAATAAATTCAGAAACTATTAGCTGAAAACAACGATGCAATATCCAGACTTCTTCTCCACTGAGTAACCAGACTTTATAGAGTTTGTCAGCGAAACGTTTTTTTGTCTTAAAGTCCAGAAAACGGGTTTCTCAAAGAAAACGGGTTTCTCAAAGAAAACGGGTTTCTCAATAGTTTCTTGAAGAAACCCGTTTTCTAGGTGACTTAATGCTTCTTTCCAGGGTTCATCATAATTGGCGGTTGTTGGGTTCATTTGAGTTGTCCGCTTACTCTTAGGTGTAAAGCGCGATAGCGTAACGCACCGATTTAATAATAGAGTTGGTGCGTTACGGCGGCTTGTTAATTTTGGTTTTTTGACGGAATTGATAGCCGCCTAACGCACCCTACGCCTACTTAATTAAACAAAGAAATTACCCACTGGAATGTTCCCTAAAGCTGGCAAAGCACCAGTAAATCCGGTGATATTTATTAATAAATCATTGCTGGATTGGAAGCCAGCCGCGCTATCATTAATAACGAGGTAAGTTCCAGCTATTGCACCGGTTGTTACCTGCACTAAGGCGGCACTATTAACCCCTAATCCTTGATTACCTGTAATCGCTCCATTAGCATCAGTAAATACTTGATTGACTAAATTCTGTAAAGTGGTGACAGTGCTATTAGCAGCACGACTGAAATTGCTAGGCGCATTCATGGCAGTTCCACCTTGAGTTAATAAGTCAATTTTATCACTATTGATGGCAAAATCTGTGATACGATCGCTTGTTGATATGGTAGATTGGCCAAATGGGAAGACGAAGGTATCTGCACCTAAACCACCGGTTAAAGTATCAATTCCCGCACCTCCATTGATTTGATTAATGCCACTAT
>NZ_JASJFF010000194.1:0-2272 GCF_030065435.1 Microcystis sp. M53603_WE2 | reverse complement strand
TACCTTGCATTGTGGCACTTGTATAGGCGATAGCTATAACAATTATCAGCTTTGATAGGTATTTCGGTGCTAATTGAGAACCTTCTAAGCTATAGCCTCCCGACTTAAAATCTCGGAACATCTCCTCAATATCAAATCTTTTTTGATAGGCCATTATTGCCGTCTCTAAATCTCCAAAGTTAGTCAGAATATACCAAGGCTCTTTTGTTTGAAAACCCCGATAAGTTTTTTTCCACTTACCCGCTAAGTTAAACTCGCCAAATCCCTTCTCTTTTGTAATATTTACATCATGCAAAAATAATTGAGTTCCTGGACTTAAACCTAACTCTCTCATTTCTTGATAAATCCCTTCCTTCGTCTTCACATTTGTGCTTTGTTTTTGTCTTAAACAAAAGTACAAACTCTGCTTCTGAAGCCACGTTTCTAGACTGACTGAACAAAATTCTCTATCTCCTAACACCACTATTTTATGACCTGATAGCACGGTCAATATTTTCTCTAATACTCGCTTTTGTTCTTCGAGATTACTACTTCCTTTTTTATCTAATATCTCCCAATAGATTGGCATGGCTCTCTTGTCATAAATCAGACTCACCATCAAGATATTAATTGCTCCCAAAATCGTTCGGTCTATGGCAATATATACTAATCCTTTTATTGTGAATCTCTCCTGCTGTTTTAACATCTCTTTTAGGCAGGGAAACCAGATTTTTTCAATATTCAGAATTTCCAGCTTTAAAAATCTTTTTAGTTTTTTTCGCCGACTGTCAAACAGGATTGGTATTGGTAGTGCTTCTGCTAATATCTCTAACTTGGCTTGCTTTAGTATTTGCCAGGTTCCAACTATCATTAACAACAGTAGATATCTGGCTCGCCCCAGTTCATTTTCTAACACTTTCTGGTATAGTTCACTTATCATTTTTGTTCTCTAGGTCATATTTACTATATATGACTTATCTTTTTTGGCTCTTCGGGACTTGGTATGGTTCGATAGGGGGGCATAAATCGACTAAATCCTTATCTGGCAAGAGATTTAATTGATTAGTTCGCTCTAGATCGCAAACAATTGACAAAAATCGCGGTAATGTCTTTCTCTATAAGGGTTTCATTCCTTATAACCCCCATCCATTGCATAACACAAACCGAAGAGCCTTAATAGCTGTAACCAAAATCACCTTTCTGGCCATATTTCAATTACTATCTATGGGATTTTCTTAGGCTATCCTGTAGTTAGTGGTAAAGTTAGTTAGGTCGAGACATTTTTGATCGGGAGTTTTCTAGGGAAATTTTGAAGGTAGTAGGTAGTAGTAAATTTTCAGTGGTTTCCGAAAACCCCTTTCGACTTGATTGACCAGTAGTTTAATAAAACCTCTGTGACTGCAATAAATGTTAAATATTTAGGGGAGTACAGAACAGAGAAATTGGGACGGGTTAAAGCTATGCGTTTTTATTTAGAGTACATCAATCACTTAGGTCGTTTACAGAAAAAATCCGCTCATCGTCTTCTGCAAGCGGGTTTCACGATTACAGAAGTTTTACTAGCAGGTTTGATGATGCTGATTGCCGTCTTGGTGTCGGGAAATGGCGTAATTAACCTGCTCAGAAGCAATTATCGAGCTAATGCTGAGAGTGAAATCCAAAATAATCTTAATCGTACTCTAGAGTTTGTTTCAGATGAAGTGAGACGGGCAAGAATTATCGCTGATTCTCAAGGGGAGATCAACACTGACAAAGTACCCTCAGGAGCGCAACCAGTTCTAGCTTTCCAAATTCCCGACCCCAGCAATCCCAATCGGCTGCTCGGTGAACAGATCGTTTACTATACCCGTACCACAGGCCCTGAAAGTAGCTTGACCGGTCCGCGAGTCTTGTGGCGCTATGGTCCAAACTTGGACCCTAATGGCAACTACACCACCCCCGCAAATGTTGTTACTTGGCAACATTCCCCCGTCACCGATATGTTAGCACCGCCTCCTAATGACCCCGTTTGTCTTGGGAATTTTAACCGAATCCCCGCCGCTAGTAGCGCGGTAGAGGGTTTTTATACCTGTGTTCGCCAGGGTGGTGGTAATCAAGTGATTTTGAATGCCAACGCTTGGGTAAAGATGACTACCGGTGAGAAATTTAACTACTCTGTCAGCACCGGAGTTTTCCCCAGAACCTGTGAAACATTTTGTATCGTAAGCCCCCCCCCTAGTCCCACCCCTAGTCCCACCCCTAGTCCCACCCCTAGTCCCACCCCTAGTCCCACCCCTAGTCCCACCCCTAGTCC
>NZ_JASJFF010000298.1:0-4639 GCF_030065435.1 Microcystis sp. M53603_WE2 | reverse complement strand
TGCTGCGAAAATAGGATTGGGACGTTCAAAAACCTTGCATTATCCTTCTTGTAGTACATCGCTTGGTACAAAAAACAAGGGCAACAAAGCCTAAAACGATCGACTCCTGACGACCGGCTACTGACTCCTACCCCCAGGAAAAACTTTTTCAGCAGACCCTATTTAGGGGTGGCTGAATAATGGGAAAAACCTTGTTGGGGAGGAATAGATAATCAGTTTTTAATAACCGGATTTAGTATTAGACGGAGATTGGTGGCTCTCTTAGGTTTGGTGGGTAAAATGTATTCTAAGATACAGTCCTGCTGGCGAGGGAGTGGAAGGAACCACAGAGGCACAGAGGACACAAAGATTGATCGCTTCTATAGTAAGTTAAAATGACCACACAAAGAACAAGAGAGCCGATTGGTTCCCCATCGATATCGAACCTTTTCTGGAAAACCGCCCATAAAATTATCCCAATTCAACTAACTTTATCTACCCTAGAAATAGAGACTTTTCCTAGTAATTAGCATCCTTGGGATAACTACCTGAGATCGATCGAAATGGGATTTAATAAAAATAAGGCCGCATGACTAGCCATTTCTGCTGATAAATAAATCTTTTTATATTTAATAATCCCCGTTTCTAGAAAAGAATCCCTTAACATTGCTTTTGTCCCACTATTAAAATCCGCTTCGTAAAAAACTTCTTTAATTCCCGAAGAAATAATTAGTTTTAAGCAGGAAATACAGGGTTCTAAAGTAACGTAAATACTAGCCCCTTGGGTAGAAATACCGTGTTTGGCCGCTTGAGCGATCGCATTAGCTTCGGCATGAATTGCTCTAGAGGGAATTTCTCCGGATTCTCGACAGGTTCCCAAACCGGGATAACAAAAACCCTGGGCAGTACAATGAACCGTTCCCGATGGCGAACCATTGTAACCCGTGGCTAAAACCTGCCGATCTTTGACAATTACCGCACCGACGGGAAAAGCTAAACAGGTGGATCTGGTGGCGGCTAATTTAGCGATCATTAAAAAATATTCGTCCCAAGTCGGTCTTTTTTCTTCAGAGTTGATCACGGTTTCATACCAAGCTAGAAAAAGCAAAAAAGAGGGGGTTCTCTCTGATAGCTTATCATTAGTTGACCTCTAAACCAATTAAAGCACCACCCTGACCATCGATCACGTGGCCAATGTAGTCACCAGCCTCTTCTAACTGCTCACTGGTTAAGGCATAGCATAAAAACTGAAAAAAACTCGAAAAATTAATAATAATTTAAAGAATTTGACGCTGGAGAATAATCAGATTTTGGCTGATAGCTAAACCTTGACGGCTGGCAAAATAACAGAAATTCTTAAGAAGCTAAAGGGTTTAAATCCCCAGAGAGAGCATTGTAGAATGAAGCGGTTAGTTATCTACTAGAAGATAGGACTTTTCCGTCCCAGCGAAACAATTCTATTCAAATCTTTAACCCAAATTGCCAAGGAGACTGAGTTTTAATGTCTGTTAATTTTCTGGGAGTTGGTTTGTTTCACCCTCTCCTTACCCCTTATCTCGCCCTCCATATTCCTGACGGCTTTTTGAGTCCATCGGTGAGTCTATTTACTTGGATAATTGCCGTTGTCCTGATTGGCTTTTCTCTCAAAAAAGTGCGCGGTCACTACGCTGAACGGGCTGTACCTTTGATGGGAGTTTGTGCCGCCTTTATTTTTGCCGCCCAGATGATTAATTTTCCCATTCCGGGGGGAACCTCCGGACATTTGTTAGGGGGGACCCTCGCGGGGGTTCTGCTCGGTCCCTGGGCGGGTTCTCTGGTGATGGCGGTGGTTTTTATCGTGCAAGCTTTATTTTTTCAAGATGGCGGTTTAACGGTTTTAGGGGCAAATATCGTCAATATGGGTCTGATCGGGACGTTTGGCGGTTATTATCTCTATCTGGGGATTAGAAAAGCCCTCGGTTTTAATAGTTGGCGCAGTATGGCGATCGCTGTTGCCGTGGCTGCTTGGACAAGTGTGGTGGTGGCGGCGTTAGCTTGCGCCCTGCAATTGGCTTTATCGGGTACTGTACCGCCTTTAGTCGCCCTTTTTGCCATGTTATCTTGGCATATCCTCATCGGCATCGGGGAAGCGGTTATTACCGTTTTCGCTGTCGGTTATATCTGGCGAACTCGTCCCGATCTCCTCTACGATCCGCCCCATTCCGTTAATACTTCTGTTTCCCCTTCCTAAGCTTCTCGTCAATAAACCAATTAAGTCGATGAATATTCGCAGAAATAGCCGATTTTTTCTGATTGGCTTAGTATTATCCCTAATTATCGCCGTTTTTCTTTCTCCCTTTGCCAGTCCCGATCCCGACGGACTCGATCGAGTGGCGGAAGACTTGCAATTTAGCAAAAAAGAAGACCCTAACGCCCTAGGTAGTCAATTACCTTTTGCCCGAATTTTTGATGGTTATGCCCTCAAAGGTGTTCCCGAAGGTATCGCCACTCCCATCGCCGGTTTTCTGGGAACTCTTGCCACTTTCGGCATCGCTTGGGGTATCGGTAAATTAGTCATTCCAAAATCCCAAAATCAGGAGTAAGGAGTCGGGACGTGGGGACGTGGGGACGTGGGGACGTGGGGCATTTAGCTGAAATTTCCCTAAATCCCTAAACCCCTAAACCCCTAAATCCCTAAACCCCTAAACCCCTAAATCCCTACATCCCCTTTCTAACTGATAACTGATAACTGATAACTGAATAAATGCTACACATTGCCACTTTTTCTTGCGAAAATGAGCGCCCAAATTTCGGTTTTTGGCAGAGACTCGCGCCCCATACCCGTGTTTTAGTGACTCTTTTGTTAGTTTTTGCCACAGCCTTAACGCCGAATGGTAGCTGGGAAACTTGGGGGATTTACGGATTAGGATTAATTATTTTAATTCTGATCAGTCGGGTGGCTATTCCCGTACTTTTACAAAGAGTAGCGATCGAATTTGTCTTTATCGGTGTGGTTTTATTGGGAACTCTTTTTCGTGATGGCGGGGAAATTCTTTGGTCTTGGGGATTTTTGCGGGTAACTAGCGAGGGATTGCTGGTGTTAGGCAGTGTGGCCCTAAAAGCTTTTCTCTGTCTTTGTACGGTCAATATTCTGGTTTTAACGACAGCAATTCCCGACCTGTTGCAAGCATTAGTTACCCTGAAAACTCCCCCTTTATTGGTGGCAATTTTGGCTTCTATGTACCGTTATCTAGCTGTTTTGATCGCTGAATTTAATTCCATGCGAAGGGCAGCAATTGCGCGCAATTTAATGAGTAGTCCCCGATGGCAACGGTTGCTAGTGGGACACATGATCGGCGCTTTATTTATCCGTACCTACGAACGTGGCGAGCGCATTTATCAAGCCATGTTATCGAGGGGTTACACTGGTTCCTTGCCCTCTGTACAGGTTCCCCAAAGCAAGCTGAAAGATTATCTCGCTATAATTTGCATAGTAATTCTGATCCTCTGGGGTCAAATGGTACATCTGCTCAGTTGACACTCCCGTTGCCTAAACTTGAAGCTAGATTGACAACCTGTTGCCAAAAAAGCCGTCCTCCGCTACGCTAAAGGACGGGGAACCTTAAACCCAATTTTTCGGTAAAAGTCTCGTTTTTCATGCACCACAACCCGATTTTTATTGAAAACCTAGTTTATACCTATCCTGACGGCACAGAAGCGTTAAAGGGTATTAATTTAGCCATTGAAGCTACGGAAAAGGTGGCTTTGGTCGGGGCAAATGGATCGGGAAAATCCACCTTATTACTGCATTTTAACGGTATTCTCCCGCCGCAAACGGGTAAAATCACCGTCGGTCCCTACCAAGTTAAACCGGAGAATTTAGAAAATATCCGCAATTTTGTCGGTTTAGTCTTCCAAAACCCCGACGATCAGCTATTTATGCCCACTGTCTGGGAAGATGTGACTTTTGGCCCGATGAATCAGGGAATTCGCGGAGAGGATTTAAACCATCGCTGTCATCATGCTTTACACGCGGTGGGATTGGATTCCCAGCATTATGGTAAGAGAAACAGTCAGAATCTATCGGGGGGTGAAAAAAAACGCGTGGCGATTGCGGGGGTTTTAGCCATGTTACCGCAGGTCTTAGTTTTTGATGAACCTAGCGCCCAACTAGACCCCCGGTCCCGTCGGCAATTAATACAACTGTTAGCCACTTTACCCCAAACCCAAGTGATCGCTACCCACGATCTCGATCTGGCTTTAGAATTATGCGATCGCACGGTTGTTTTAAATCGTGGTCAGGTGGTGGGAGAGGGAGAAACCGCTAAGATTTTAAGTAATCGGGAATTTTTGGAACAACACGACCTGGAAATACCCCTTTGTTATAGTCGTCCCTACTGTGCGATCGCTGATGCGCCCTCACAAGTCAGTGATCAGTGATCAGTGATCAGTTATCAGTTATCAGTTATCAGATGTGAGTTTTCAGTTCACCGATTACTGTTTACTGGACGGCTACGCCGTGCCTTTGGCAACACTGAAAAAAAGCTCCCTTTTCCCCCCTCATAGACAGTCTTAACGAGTGATTTAGATAGGGCTTGCTGAATAAATCTAAAAACCTTGTTGGGTAAGACTTTTAGACTTTTTGTCAATCAAAAAGTACCAGTTGTGGGAGAGATAGGGG
>NZ_JASJFF010000747.1:0-5728 GCF_030065435.1 Microcystis sp. M53603_WE2 | reverse complement strand
TTAAAAGAGCGAGCTTTAGGAAAATTGTCTGAGCAATTTTTTGATAATTGACCACTGTTACATTTGGTAAATCGAGGAGTTGATCAAAATTTATCCACATAACCCACCTCCTGTTCTGTGTTACTGTTATACCATGCTCACACAGAACCTAGAAGAGCCAAGGATTGAAAGCCTTGTAAATCAAGACCAAAAATATAGTTGCACACGGGGTATTAGATAATAAACTATATCTTCCGGCAAAAATCCCCCTCTTTGGGGAGAAGGGGAAAAGCCAACCCAAGATTAACCCTGCACCATCACCGAGGCAGCCGCAGCCACACCGGCGCCCGGGGTGACACCTTCGACACCTAACTCGATTAAAGTCGCTTCAATGGCAGCGATAACCGTGAGGATATCCCTCTCACTAGCAAAACCTAAATGACCGATACGGAAGATTTTACCCTTGAGGTGATCCTGACCACCAGCCACAGCGATGTCGAACTTTTTATTGAGAGTCGAGCGAATTTTTTCCGCATCCACCAGAGTGGGGGCCACCGCAGTAATCGCCGTGGAAGCCCAAGAATCCGCCGCGTAGAGGGGCAAATCCAGGGCGCGCATACCGGCCCGCGTCATCTTCGTTAAGCGTTGGTGACGGGCGAAAATTGCCGCTAATCCCTCCCTTCTCATCATTTGCAGAGAAGCTTGTAAACCGTACATCAGGTTAACTGGAGGGGTAAAGGGGGAACTATCCTCATCGGTGGCTTTTTTGTATTTGCCCAAATCTAGATAAAAACGCGGCAGTTTGGCGGTTTCGTAGGCTTTCCAAGCTTTTTGACTTACGGAAACAAAACCTAAACCGGGAGGAATCATATAACCTTTCTGGGAACCAGAACCGACCACATCTAAACCCCATTCATCGATGGGAATATGATAAGCTCCTAAACTGGTGACAGCATCGACGATAATTAAAGCTTCCCCGTGGTCTTTTACCGCTTTGTTAATGCTTTCCAAGTCATTGAGAACCCCGGTGGAAGTTTCCGAATGGGTGATAATTACCGCTTTGATGGCTTTTTCCTTGTCTTCGGTCAGTTTAGCGGTAAATGCCTCTGGATCTAGGGGTTTACCCCATTCTGCCTTAATGACATCCACATTTAAGCCGTATGCTTTCGCCACTTTCGCCCAACGTTCCCCAAATTTACCATTATCTCCCACCAAAACTCGATCGCCGGGGCTGAGAAAATTAATAATTCCCGCTTCCATGGCACCGGTTCCCGAAGCAGTTAGCATTAAGACATCGCCACTGGTTTGATGCAACCATTTGAGATTTTCGGTTAATTCGGCGATTACCTTGCTAAAAGCACCCGTCCGATGACCTATAGGTGCTTTAGCCATAGCCAATAATACCGCTTCCGGCACTGGTGTCGGGCCGGGAATCATCAACATATTTTTATTTTCCATGGTTCGTCCTCTCTCGTTGGGCTATATTCAAAAAGATAAAAAACCAAATCTCGATCGCATCAATTCTGAGGGGATGATTTAAGATTCGGCAAACTCTGATTATATCCCGGCAGATAGCCTTGTCAGGAGTCAGTATTCAGGAGATAGGGTGATAGGGTTTTGGGGTGATGGGGTTTTGGGGTGATAGGGTGATGAGACAGCTTCCCCACTTCCCCACTTCCCCACTTCCTAACTCCTATTCCCGATTTTCAAAGAGTTTCTGGATACCGACGGCAGCATCGGGCAGTTTTACCAAAGATTCGCCAATTAGAACCGCATTTGCTCCCGCTTGCTTCACTTTCGCCAGAGCTGCTGCTGTGTGTAATCCCGATTCGCTGACGATCAGAATACCTTTTTCTCGCACCTTTTCGCCCCTGGCTTCTAGTAATTGGCGAGTATTGTCTAAATCGACTTTAAATGTCTCTAAATTGCGGTTATTGATGCCGATTAGTTCGATTCCCTCAATGGCTAACACTCGATCGAATTCGGCCAGACTATGCACCTCTACCAAAGCTGTCATCCCTAAACCCTTGACAATTTTGACAAAATATGCTAGGTCTTGATCGCTTAAAATAGCGGCAATTAAAAGGACAGCATCGGCTCCTTTAGAGCGAGCGTAGTAGATTTGATAGGGATAAAGGATAAATTCTTTGCATAATAGGGGTAAAGATACCGCTTGCCGGACGAGGCTAAGATTTTCGTAACTACCTTGAAAAAACTTACTATCGGTTAAAACCGATAAACAAGTGGCTCCTCCCTGTTCATAGGTACGCGCAATCGCTACAGGATCAAAATCTTCGCGGATAACTCCCTTGCTCGGGGAAGCTTTTTTGACTTCGGCAATCAAAGCGGGTTGGGTTTTACCCTGTTTTAAGGCGGCTAAAAAGTCGCAAGGTGGCGCAGTATTAGCTATTTTTTTGCGTAATTCCAATAAAGGCAACTTTTCACGCAATTTATCGACTTCGATCTCCTTATGCCAAACGATTTCTTCTAAAATATTTTGCGGTTGTGCCTCTGGCACTTTCACCACATAACTCAAACTCTCAACTTTAACGGCAGGATTGGGGTGTTTTCTTCGGATCTGCATTTTTTCACTGTCCAGAGTGTGAACAGTGATTAGTTTAACAGTGATTAGTTATCGGGAATTGAAATAGAGACGGGGAAAACCACGTCTCTACAGACATTTATCTATACTTGTGTGGATATTCCCAATCTTCACCGAAAGGCTATTGCATAGCTTCGATCGAACGTTCTAAAATTTTATCTTGGAGTTTTTCGTCTTCTTGACGATTTTCGGTTAATAAAACCCGCGCTTTCGCAGTTTCTGCCTCTCCTTCCCCCAAAAGCTCCTCTGTACGAGTTAAGACATTTTCTTCGAGCATTCCTTCTGCTTGTCGTTCTTGGGTTAGATTGAGACGTGCTTTTTCTTGAATATTCATAAATTTATCCTTGCCACAGGTGCGATCAACTTCTACCCTTAGTCTGACACAAATTTAGTATTCCGTATCATTAACTACAGAAAAATTTAGAATCTTACTGGCGAAACTGAGATTTAGGTATTTTTTCTCATTCCTTAAATGGACAGGGATCGATCGACCTCAAGCTATACAATAAAACCTATGGAACAATTCCCCAGCGTAATCAAGCTTGTATATCGGGCGAATAATGATCGATTGCCTAAACCAACAGATTTCTGGACAGTATCCGACTCTATCGTAATATCCTATTTGCAGAGCTTATGACCAAAGGTAATTTAAACGATCTCATCCGTACAGAAGCTAATAAAGAGGTAGAATCCCAAACCTCTCCTTCTCCCAAACGTTCTAAGGAAACAAACGCCACCCTACAGGCAAAAATTAACGACTTGACAACAGAGTTAGAAAAAACCGAGAAAAATCAGCAAACTCTCCAAGAAAAAGTTATTTCTCTGGAAGAAGAACTTAAAGAACATCTGGAACTCTCTGTCAGGTTACAGCAGTTACAACAACAGACCGAGCAGTTAGAATCTGTCCTCTTGGAAAAAACTACTTTGGTGGCACAATTATCGAGTCAATTAAGTCAATCCCAGACGGAATTAACCGAGAAAAAACAGTTAATTGAAAAACTATCGAGTCAATTAAGTAAGACAGAAACAGAACTGACTGAGAAAAAACAGTTAATTGAAAAATTATCGAGTCAATTAAGTCAATCCCAGACGGAATTAACCGAGAAAAAACAGTTAATTGAAAAATTATATAATCAAATTAAAACCCTAGAAAATAGTCCCCCCCCCACCCCTGAACCCTCACCAATTAGCAAACCTGCGCCGAAGAAACCCAGTCTTTATAACTTTGAAATGGCAACTTTAGCCCGTTATATTGCCCCCAATCCTACCCCCACAGAGTTAACGGATTCCGAAATCGGTTGGTTCGATTAATTATGGTTTGCTAAATAAATCTAAAAACATTGTTCGATAAGACTTTTAGACCTTTTTGAAATCCAAAAGTACCGGCCATTGGAGTGATCGGGGGGAAAATTCAGGGACTTTTTCCCTGAAAATTATACTAAATCCAGTTATTAAAAACTGATTATTTATTCTCCGTTTTGCCTTTTGCATGAGTGCCTCTCCTGATATGTAGCCTATACTCAACGGATTTGGTATTAGGTAATTGACTCCCTGAAAATGGGTAAAACCCTACACCCTACACCCTACACCCCACACCCTGCCCCCAGGAAAAACTTTGTGCCGCAAACCCTAATTATGGCTAGTAAAAATCAAGAACAACAACATCCACAGGAAAGACTAGATCGCCCGATTGTTGATCAGCTGCTGCAATCAGAACCCAATGATTTAAACTTAGCTGAATGCGCTCGTTTACGCATACGTTATCAAAACTTTCCGGGAGCAAGAGAAATCCAAAGAGATTTAGATTTAATCCTAGAAAAATGGCAGTTAGATGAAGCTAGTTTATGGGCAAAAACTCGACCACTGCACAGTCACGGACAAGTGTATCAAATTCGCCAAACTGAGGAGCAACAGGATTGGAGTTAAATTGCCGCAGTTATCTTAATGGTGCGAGAGGAAAAATCAAACCTATAATTTGATTTTATCTAATAATCTCTGCAAAGGATTTTTGGGTTTGCTTGCTGGCGGATCTGCGGGGGGATTAGGATCATCTAGATAACGATAATATTTCCAGATATCCCAGTAGGGACATCCCGGTTCGATGCGAATTCCTGCCCAATGTAAATATTTTAAGGGCTGATTTAATCTCGGATCGATTAAGATATTCCCCTGACGTTGAAAATGAGGACTCCCCCCCCAATTTCCCGCTTGACAACCCGGAGCGCGGACAATATTAAATCGATTGGGAACTCGTTTGAGAATGGTATAATTAATAATCGGTTGATCGGAGGTTTTTTGAGAAAAATCAAAATATTCTGGATGAGCGGCACATTCTTGAAAAGCGCTATATAATTCCTGTTCTGAGAACAAATTCTTTTTACTAGCCCAAAAACCACCGTTAAACATCCCAGTTAGATCATTTTCTGTGAAGATTCCTTGTTCTAAAACAATCGGATTAAAAACATCAGTAATCCCTTTTTTGTGTTGGTAATCACAGCAGAGAAAATCGTAGGTATCGAGGAAATTTAGATTATCTATTATTTTTTCAAAAACTACGATATCCGTATCGATATAAAGAAATTGATCTAATTCTCCAAACCAACACACCTGCTTGCGAAATTGATTGGGACGAGCAAAGAATTTTTCTCCAAAAATATCATAGATTTTCTGTGCCAATTCTTCCACCAATTGCAGATCGGGATAGAGAATAACGCCATATTTTTCTGCTAATAAATCGGCAATTTTTTGATAATTATTGTCGTAGGGAATCAAGATGACGGGAGAATCGGGATCGTACAAACGAATACTATTCATTAATGCGATCGCCTGCTCGATAACTCGATCATTAGCGGTAATGTAAATTCCTCGCTTCATAAATATCCTGGGGGTAAGAGTTAGAAATAATTATATAGGGTTTGCTGAAAAAGTTTGTTGGTGGGGTTAGGAGTCAGTAGCCGGTCGTCAGGAGTCAGTAGCTGGTCGTTTCAGGCTTTGTTGCCCTCTTTTTTTGTACCAATTTATGTACTATGAGAGGGATAATGCAAGGTTTTTGAGAGTCCCAATCGGATTTTCGCAGCATGAACATCGGATTTTAACAGGTCAAAAGCCTTATTTTAAAAGGGTTTTACCATTATTCAGCAAACCCTA
>NZ_JASJFF010000758.1:0-2335 GCF_030065435.1 Microcystis sp. M53603_WE2 | reverse complement strand
GCAAATAGGTGCAAGAATGAAAATTGTGGGAGCACAATGGAAAGCAGAGAATGTTCCTCAGTATTTGAAGCTACGTTGTGCTTATCTCAACGGCGATATTGCCTGAGTATTTTTACTCATTGCAAAACTGGGATGCTCCCGTGGCACAGGATGTAAATTATGTAATTGTTAAGGAGGGTTAAATTTATGGCCATAATTACAGGAACTAATGGCAACGACATACTGTTTGGTACCGCTGGCAACGACACCCTCGATGGTCTCTTGGGTGCCGACACGATGGATGGTGGTGATGGCAACGACACCTACTACGTGGACAATGTGGGCGACATCGTCAAGGAATTCTACGATGATTCCCTGGGTGGGACAGCTGATACAGTATTTGCCTCAGTCACTTATTCCCTAGCACCAGGGACATTTTATAACCAAGGATATGGGATTGAGAACTTGACCCTGACGGGGAGTGGCAATATCAACGCTACTGGCAATAGCAAAAACAACATCCTCAAGGGCAACACTGGCAGCAATGTCCTCAATGGTGGTGTGGGTGCCGACACTATGGATGGTGGTGATGGCAACGACACCTACTTCGTGGACAATGTGGGCGATATCGTCAAGGAGGTCTTCGATGATTCCCTGGGTGGGACAGCTGATACGGTATCTGCCTCAGTCACTTATTCTCTAGCACCGGGGACAGCTGGGAACCAAGGATATGGGATTGAGAACTTGACCCTGACGGGGAGTAGCAATATCAACGCTACTGGCAATAGCAAAAACAACGTCCTCACGGGCAACGCCTCGGCCAACACGTTCTTCGGCACCGCTGGCAACGACACGATTAATGGTGGTGCTGGCGTCGATACGGCCAACTACAGCGCTCTGAGCAATGTCGTCACTTTGGGTGCCTTCGGGGTGTTGAACAAGGGAGCGCTGGGTACCGACACCTTGATTGCCGTGGAATCGATTGTGGGCAGCAGCCTGCTGGGCGACACGGTGGATCACAGCGGTGCCAGCGTGGCTCCCGCCACGGGAACGGTTACCAACCTCACCACCGGCGTGGTGAAGGTGAACGGCACGGCCGCGCCGCTGCCCTTGACCTTCACGGTGAGCCAGTTTGAAAACGTCATCGGCAGCAGCTTTGCCGACACGATCACGGGCAACAGCACCAACAATTCCCTCAATGGCGGAGCGGGGAATGACAGCCTCGATGGTGGTGCTGGCAATGATACCCTGATTGGTGGTGATGGCAACGACATCCTGATTGGTGGTGCTGGCAATGACACCCTGACTGGTGGTGCTGGTGCCGATAAGTTCCGCTTCAATTTCCTCTCCGAGAAAGTTGATACTATCCAAGACTTTTTATGGCCAGAAGGAGACAAAATTGAAGTTAGCCAATCGGGTTTTGGAGCCACTTCTCTGAGTCAGATCAGTTACAACGCATGGACTGGATCACTTTCATTTTTAGGGACCGAGTTTGCTATCTTGGCAAACCTTCCAGCTGGTTTTGCGGTTTCTCTTGACGTAGTTCTTATTTAGTAAACCTAGAAACGCTATATATCAAAATTGAGTCATGGATGGAGCCGAAACTTCCTCGCATGACTCAATTTCTTTTTCAACCATATTTTGGAATACCAGCTATTAGTTGTTAAGCAACTGAAGTAAGGTGGGTATTGCCCACCCTATTGTTGTATGGATGTAAGTTGGATTGCAAGCTCCAGTTTTTAACCAGGGAACCAATCTTCATCAAGAATTTTCTCAATTGTCCAAGGACAGTCAACTGGTAAAGTTAATCCACTTTTGCGGCTCGCTTTTCCCAGAGCTTTTTGATAACAATAACCAAACCGTTCTAAGGCATGATTGTAGATTACCTTAGAGCGAAACAGCAAGCTCAATTCCAATCTGAAATTATCTATCTCGTCTGTCCAGTGGGGTAGGTAGTAAGGATGCTTCCAGTAGGCGTAAAGTAGCAGGTGACTGAGGAGTTGAATAAGAAAGCTTTCTGCTTTGTATTTGCGTTCATCAACCATTTCCTCTAATTCCTCGGCTAAAGTTTGCCAATCTAAAGTATTGCGCTCAGGCGATCGCAGTTTTTCTGCCTGGTCTTGCAGCCAAGCTACATAGTCTTTCTCATATAGGGTTTCAGCCATTAATTTTACCTCTATACTAATCTTTTTTTGTCCTATCAAAATATAGCTCTCATTGTATAGCTCAAGCACCAAGAAAATGCTGGTTATTGAAATATTACATCCCATCATTCAGTCAATAGACCTCTGGTAAAAATCAAAAATTGTTGTTAGGGTTAGTGCGATGCCGAAGGCACTGCGTAGCAGTACGCCAT
>NZ_JASJFF010000038.1:0-9652 GCF_030065435.1 Microcystis sp. M53603_WE2 | reverse complement strand
GACTACTTAGGGCTTGCTGAATAAATCTAAAAACTTTGTTGGATAAGGCTTTTAGACTTTTTTTCCCTCAAAAAGTGCCTACCATTGGAGTGATCGGAGGGAAAATCCCTGGACTTTTTCCCTGAAAATTAGGTAACTGACTACCTCAAAATCGGTAAAACCCTACACCCTACACCCCACACCCCACACCCTACCCCCACGAAAAACTTTTTCAGCAGACCCTACTTATCTACATCTATCAGCCACTTATCTATAGTTTTGTAACGGCAATTTTTGCTAAAAATCAATAAGTGTAAACTTTAATCACAAGGTCGATCGAGTCCTGACAAACGTGTTATCTTAAAAACATAAGGCACAAAGGAAGCGACTCAACTTCCTTCCAGGCAAAAAGACCTAGAGCCTGTGCCACCTGCTCTAGCTCAACGCAACAGCTAAATCGGACGCAGATTCTCAAAGTTTGTAAAGTAAAGTATGGTTTCGCCTCTGTTGCTCGATATAGGACAGATGGAGTGAGCCGTAATCAGCACCTGAGTCGGTAAACTGAGAAATCTTGATAGTTGACAGATAGACTGTTGTGGGTTCTGTAAACCTCTATTGTATTGAGTCCGTTAAACTTTTAGGAGTCCATATCGTTTGTACAAGATGAAGCCCGCCTCCCTAGGCGGGCCTATTGTGTTTTTAGAAAACCGCCACGAGATATTCCTGTAATTGCAATTGATAACCTGCCTGTAGCTGACAGGGATAATCAAGGGAAAACTCAGGTAAAGCTAATAGAGAACTCTTTTGACAACTAACTAACGCCACATCGAAGCGACAGCTTAAATCAGACCATTGGGGATAAAAGGCGAGAAATATCTGGGCAGCTCCGTAAATTTTCCCTTGTTTACGGTCATTGATCGCTAATTTGCCCCCTAAATCCCAATTGCCAGCACTGCGGGTTTTCACCTCGACGAAAGCGAGAGTCGCTTGGGATTTAGACAAGACGATTAAATCGATTTCACCGCCAGCACTACGCCAACGACGCTGGAGGATATGCCATTGCTGTAATTGCAACCAATCCGCCACCAAATTTTCGCCCAATTCCCCCACGGTTGTCATATTCAGTTATCAGTTATCAGTGGTCAGTTATCAGTTATCAGTTATCAGTTATCAGTGGTCAGTTATCAGTTATCAGTTATCAGTTATCAGTTATCAGTTATCAGTGAACAATATTGATTTACTATCCTGTCTTCTGACTCCAAACTACTGATTACTGTTCACTGAATCACTGGATTACAAAAGTCCTTCTAGACGACGACGGATGCTGTCTAACTCCGCATCGGGAATCTCAGAAAACTCCTCCTCGGCGAGGGAGACTTCCTCTTTTTGCCAATCCAACTCCGCATCGGGAATCTCGGAAAACTCCTCTTTTTGCCAATCCAACTCCTCGGCATTGCTTTCGGGGGGAATTACCAACATACCCGCTGCAATCATTTCCGCTTGATAGCCGGCGCCGCGACAAAATTCTGCCACTTCCTCGGAATCAATTTTCTCTACCGTGGGAGTCGGAAAATCCTGGGCCTCTAACAGCAGAGCATAACGGGTGGCATCATCTTCCGATTCAAACATCAACACCTTATTGATAGCTCCCATTTGAATGGTGTGGATACCTTCGTTTTCTGTGCCTGCGTTAAAAAGTAGTACAAATACACGCATAATTACTATTAGCGATCGATAAGCGGTGGTCGTCTATACTCATTTTACCCCCCTTCTCGATCGCTAATCTTCAGCAATTTTAGTTTCTAGTCAACCACTTTTGACCGTTAAGCCGTTGCAGGGTGTAAAACAACAGTAAATCAAGACTAACTTTCCTTTCATCGATCATAAATGATTCAAGTGTACTAGGTTGAGCACCGCCCTCAGCTTGAGAAAAAGCTTTTTTACCATTGATGTTTTCTTCCAAAAAATAAATGCTAAATTGACGCATTCCCTCGAGCCAATTGCCAGTTAACTGCCAACAGGGAGAGCTAGAAAAGCCCTGCACGGGAATTTTATCCTGTTTAAAGGACAGCTTTATATCACTTATACCGAGCTTTTGCAAGGCTGCCGCCAGTGCGGGCTGAAAATGCTGCTCAATAAATTCAGCGAAGGGTTTTTCCTCGACGGTAGGCTCCTTGGGTTTTTTAGCAGCCGCAGGTTGAGCCGGTTTTGCTGCTTCTGCTGCCGGAGTTGCGGGGGTGGTGGTTTCTTCTGCCATAGCAATTAATCAGGAATGGGTAGGTAGCTACAATTATATTTTCTCCCGGGTTATCAGCTATCAGTTTTTTTAGCTATCAGCTTTTATTTACCCGATTAATTAGCGATTTTTTTAGTGACGGCGTTTCTCATAAAGATGAAGTATAACCGGACAGGGCATCGTCTCGGAGTCTCCCCAAAACAAAAACCTCCTACCAGCGACCGGCGGTTTGATGAGCTTATTTTACCGTGAATGACTATGTTTGACTATATTTTTATTTAAACTTGACAATACTTCCGCAGATTTGCTCCAGTCTTAGAGCTTATTTATCAAGTAAACATTAAAATAAATGTAGGGCGATCGAGGAATGATCACCCTAGTTTTTCTGACAAGGATTTCTTATTTTCAGTTTCCGCAGTCATAATAGCTTATGCCATTTATTGCCGTTCTATAGTTACTCCAATTAGGACGACACCACTCGTTAAGAGATCTGACAAATGAGCCTCTTTTATATTCATTCTCTATTATTGGTAGAGCGTTATTAGCATCTTGCTTGGTTGGGAATAAGATGACACTTACATAAAAGTTGCTACGTTTAAATAATAAACGCTCAAGGTTTCGATATTGTGGCAATCGTCCAGGCAGTTGATTAATTTCTGTTTGTGCCTCTTGAATGTTCGTTTCTGAACCATAAACAACCCCCCAAGAAAAGTTAGGTTGAGCCGATGCTATATTCAAACAATTGAATACTAGACAAAATAATGTCATTAACAAACAATACTTATTATTCATGGTAAATAATATCCTCAAATATCTAAGGTTGTTTAAATACTTACTTCTTCTGTTTCAGTTTTTTATCTATACTACCACCTTTGAGCTTACAATCATTAGAACCAGGCTTTATTTTTTGAAAACCTAGTCTGGATAAAGTTTCTCTGTCTGATAAGCTATTTTTATTGCTATAACAAGCATCTTGATATTTATTGTTTTTCTCGAGAGAAACATTTGTAAGCGATGCTCCATCAAGGTTAATTCCTGATAAATTAGAATTTTCAAAAGTCACGTCTTGCAGTACAGCCTCAGTGAGATTAACTGTGGACAAGTCCGAGTCAGAAATAAGTATATCGCTCAATTCTGTTGCTGTCATATTAGCTCCTACGATGTTGATCGAGGAAAACACCTGACGACCTTTTAACTCCAATTTTTGTAAATTCGCTCCACCTAATTGAATCAGAGGATCTATTTTATTGATTAACTGTGATTCAGCTAAATAAGTGATGACTTTTCCTTTACGTTTGCCATCTAATTGTTCTAAAACAGAGAGAGTTAAAGCTTGAGCAGTCGGTCTAAATTCTAGCAGTAACCTTTCCTCTGGATTTGATTCTTTAGAACTGGGTGTTTCTTTGATTTTTTTTGTCTCTACAATTAAATCTTGCATTTTGGAAAAATAATCCGTCAAAATCTCCTGCTGTTTTCGCTCTTGTGCAATCTGATAATCTCTAAAGTCGGCTGCAGAATTCAGATAGAAAGCACCTAGAGCTAACATTAGAGGTACTATCAATAATTGTAGCCAATCCCAAAAGCTTTTTTTCTGAAAGCCCGACCATTTAAAATTTGATATAATTACAAAAACTCTCCAAAGCAAGAAAGATATGATAAAAATGAACAAGAAAAACAATATTTTTGATATATTTTCAACTAGATTATCTATACTTTTAAGCCAAGCTATTGAACCAATCAAATTTTTTATCAAATCAAATAAAGGAGGAGTTAAAATTGCAACAAATAAAACAAAAACAAACAAAAACATATAAGCCCAAACTTGGGGATTTTTAAGAGAATACTTACGATGCTTCAGTTTTGGACAACTTTGCTTTAAATAATCCTCATAACTTAGGTCGGGGGGAATTGGTTTTGTATCTCCAGAATATTCATAATCTGGACTGCCTGTCAATATCCGAAAAGCCAATTCCTTACCTGTGATTGTCTTATTAGGTGAATTGTCTGGTAAGTCCTGTAACCATCTCAAAGCATATTTAAGTCGTTCTATAACTTCGTCGCTTTCAAAGGGTGATTTAACATCAGGAAGAATTCTCAGGTCAAAATCACGAATATCGTGGCGTTTTAGGAGTTGCAGTTCTTGTTTTTCTAGAGTTCCTAAACTAAAGAAATGCGTGTTCGATAAGCTAATTCCATAATGCCACGTTTGATATTTTTCTCGCCATTCGACTAGCTTGCCATAATATTCGCTTTCTGGCCGCACATTTTCTTCAATGCCGATAATTAAAGAAGCCAACTCTGAAGTTATCATTAGTATAACCCCCTGTTATTTATGTTTTTTTATAAAAAGTTAGAGAGAGTTTGAATATCCGTGAGGACTAGCACTATATACCTATTCCTCAGAATAGCAGAAAGTCCTTAACCAGAGACATTTACTTAATATAATGTTACTTTTCTCGTCCTTAAAAATTGACTGTTTATCTGATGAGTTTGTTCCTAGATTAAATCAGGTTTATCGCCCAGTTTGGTTGATATTTTTTAAGGATGAACTTGTCTTTTATGTTGAGGAAATAATCCAGATTTTACTAGACTTTTCCGAATTCGATTAATTCGAGTAATTGTGCTTCGGTTAGCTGAGTAATGCCCAATTCTAGGGCTTTTTCTAGCTTAGAACCCGCCGCTTCTCCTAGCACTAAATAATCGGTTTTTTTGCTGACAGAACCCGTCACTTTCCCCCCAGCTTTTTCGATTAATTCTTTCGCTTCCTCCCGTTTGAGAGTTGGTAAAGTGCCAGTAATGACAAAGGTTTTCCCTGCTAAAGTCGCTTTAGTGGTGGTGGTTTTTGCTGCTGCGGCAAATTGTAAACCAGCCGCCTGTAATTTAGCGACTAAATCCCGATTAGCGGCGATTTTAAACCAATCATAGACCGATTGAGCGATTTCTTCACCGATACCATAGACAGAAGCTAAATCAGTCACGCTGGCGTTAGCTAACTCCTCCACAGTCCGAAAACTTTCGGCGAGAATTTTGGCGTTAACGCTGCCCACATAGCGAATTCCTAGCCCATAAAGTACCCTCGACCAGCTTTGATTTTTGCTCTGAGCCATAGCTGTAATCAAATTTAAGGCGGATTTCTCGCCCATTCGGTCTAATTTGGCAATTTCCGTTTTTTCGAGGCTGTAGAGGTCAGAAATGGCGGTAACTAATCCCTGTTCAATCAGCAAAATTACCACTTTTTCCCCTAATCCCCGGATATCGAGAGCATCGCGACTGGCCCAATGTACTACACTTCCCCGCAAAATCGCCGGACAGGAACTATTAACACAGCGCGTCACCGCTTCCCCCACCGGACGAACTAGGGGAGATTGACATTCAGGGCAATTAGTGGGCATCTGGAAGGGTGAGGTGTGGTTAGGACGCAATTCTGGCAGGATTCTCACCACTTCTGGGATAATTTCCCCCGCTTTGCGGATAATTACCGTGTCACCGACTCGGATATCCAATTCGGCCACTCGATCGCTATTATGTAAAGTAGCCCTTTGTACGGTGGTTCCTGCTACCTGTACCGGTTCCATCACCGCCATGGGTGTAACCGCGCCGGTGCGTCCCACATTGACGATAATATCTTTAACTACCGTGGCGACCTCTTCGGCGGGATATTTTAAAGCGATGGCCCACCGAGGGAATTTTTGAGTGAATCCTAACCGATTTTGTCGCTGTAAATCGTTGATTTTGACTACGACACCATCGGTCATGTAGGCTAATTGATGACGTTTTTCTTGCCAATCTTGATAGTATTGCGCCACTTCTTGCAGGGATGGACAGAGTTGACGGTGGGGATTAACCAGAAATCCCATGGTTTCTAATCTATCTAAGGATTGCCATTGAGTAGTGATATTGTTATCGTCTAAATGCAGGGTATAGGCAAAAAATTGTAAGCGTCTTTTATCAACTATTTTCGGATCTAGTTGTCGTAGGGTTCCTGCTGCCGCATTGCGGGGATTAGCAAAGAGAGATTCCCTTTTTTCTTCTCTTTCTTGATTGATTTTATCGAAGGTATCGAGGGGGAAAAAGGCTTCGCCGCGCACTTCCACAATTGCTGGGGGATTATCTATATTTAAGCGTAAAGGAATAGAGCGAATTGTCCGCACATTGGGGGTAATATCTTCGCCAGTGACTCCATCCCCTCTAGTAACACCTCTGACTAAAAAGCCGTTTTCGTAGGTTAAAGCTAACGCGGAACCATCAATTTTTAATTCACACACATATTCCGTGTCTTGGGTTTCATTTACATATCTTTGCCAACGGTTGCCCCATTTATTTAATTCTTCGAGGTTAAAGGCATTTTCGAGACTATACAGGGGAATATTATGACGGACAGAAACGAATTGACTAGAGATTTTATCCCCGACTCTTTGGGTGGGACTATCGGGGGTGATTAATTGGGGATAACGCTTTTCTATGTCTTCTAATTCCCGATAAAGTTGATCATAAACGCTATCGGGTATAAAAGGATCATCAAGAACATAATAAGCATAACTGGCTCTTTGTAGTTCTGTTTTTAATTGTTGGCAGCGTTGTTGGATTTCTAAGGGGATAGTCATAATCGTTAATAATGCTACTGGGCAAAAACCATTTGAGGAGTTAATTGTAAATCGGGAAATGTCACCGATATTATTCTATCTTCGTTGTGAAATTCTGCCAGTTCATAAAATCCAGAAATCAGGGTTAAAACTGATATTTTTAGAGCAATAGGATCGATAATCCAGTATTCAGGAATGCCTCTTACCGCATATTCTGAACGCTTATAACGGTAGTCATCATCGGCATTACCGGGGCTAACAATTTCTACCACTAACAGGGGAGGAAATTCAATCACTGCTATGGTCATATTTCTAATCTCTTGACATTGTTCAGCAGTTAAAATCATTAAGTCTGGAATTCTCGATTTAGCTTTATCGGTGCGAATTCCTACGGTGGCGGGCATAACTTTCCAAGTTAGATTTAATCTTTTAATTTCTGCCATTAAATAATCATAAATAAAGGCAAGAATTAAGGCATGAAAGCCACTAGCGGGAGGCATAGGAATTAATTCTCCGTTAAATAATTCATATTTATTATCTGTGGAGTCCTGATAATTTAAATATTCTGTAAAGGTATATATTTTTTGTTGGGTAGCAATCATGATAACCTCCAGCCAAGATTTTAGTATTCAAAGACCATTTGAGGAGTTAATTTTAAATCGGGAAATGTTACCGATATTATCCTATCTTCTTTGTCAAATTCTGCCAGTTCATAAAATCCAGAAATCAGGGTTAAAGCTGATATTTTTAGGGACATAGGATCGATAATCCAGTATTCAGGAATGCCTCTCACTGCGTATTCTGAACGTTTATAACGGTAGTCATCATCGGCATTACCGGGGCTAACAATTTCTACCACTAACAGGGGAGTAAATTCAATCACTGCTATGGTCATATTTCTAATCTCTTGACATTGTTCAGCAGTTAAAATCATTAAATCTGGAATTCTCGATTTAGCTTTATCGGTGCGAATTCCCACCGTAGCGGGCATAACTTGCCAGTCCAATTGTAGCCTCTCTATTTCCCTTTCTAACACCTTAAATATATATCTAAGTATCAAAGCATGAAAGCCACTAGCGGGAGGCATGGAAATTAATTCTCCGTTAAATAATTCGTACTTATTATCTGTGCAGTCTCGATAATTTAAATATTCCGCAAAGGTATATAATTTTTCTTTGGTGACAACCATAATAATCTCTAGAAAAAACTTAATTGAATCTCCTTAAGGGGGGTAGGGTTGATTCATGAATCAACCCTACCATGAATCAACCCTACTATGAATCAACCCTACTATGAATCAACCCTACTATGAATCAACCCTACTATGAATCAACCCTAGGGTTAGGGGGAAACTGACAATTTTTAACACCTAGCTTTTTACTCAAGATTCGATATCCTCAACTTTTTTGGGAACCGTTGCAGTTAAAACCTCATTTCCTGTGGCAGTAACTAACACATCATCTTCGATACGGATACCGATACCCCGCCATTTTTCTGGCACTTCCGGCTGTCCTTCAGCAGGTTTAATATCGGGGGAGATATAAATCCCCGGTTCCACGGTTAAAACATGACCAGGCTGCAAAGTTTGCCAAGTTTCTTCGTTAACTTTATAACCTCCCGCATCATGGACATCTAATCCTAACCAATGGCCAGTTCTGTGCATATAAAAAGGCTTATATTTTTCCTCTTTAATTATCTCATCAATGTCGCCGACCAATAGCCCTAAATCCACTAATCCCTCCACAATTGTCCTCACGGCTGTGTCATGAAAAAGATTATAAGGATTACCAGTTTTCACCACTTCAATCGCCTTTAGTTGAGCTTCCAGAACAATTTCATAGATAATTTTTTGTTCGGGGGTAAATTTACCATTAACGGGAAAAGTGCGGGTAATATCACCGTTATAGTAATTGTAGGCACAACCGGCATCAATTAATAAAAGCTCATTTTCTTGTACTTGGCGATCATTGTTGATATAGTGCAGAATACAGGCATTAGCACCACTAGCAACAATAGAAGGATAAGCAGGACCCATACCCCCTTCTAGGCGAAAAGTATGCTCAATTTCCGCTTGAATTTGATACTCGTAGTGACCAACTTTGGTGAATTCTCTGGCCCGATTATGTGCCTGGGCCGAAATAGCGGTGGCTTTGCGAATATTGTCCAATTCGGCTGCGGTTTTCAGCAAGCGCAAAGGATGGAGAATAAAATTAGTATCCTCTAAAGCAGTCGGTCCAGTGCCGCGACGGGGAAAAGTGGCGATTAATTTTTGCCAGTGATTAAGAACGTTTGTATTAAAAGTTTTGTCCCGTCCGAGATGATAATAAATTCTTTCGGCTTTTTCGAGATATTGGGGTAATTTTTCCTCCAATTCTTGGATAGAATAGGCCTCATCAGCACCAAAAATCTCCTTTGCTCCTTCCACACCGTGGAGATAGCCGGTCCAGGTTTCTTTTTCCGGGTCTTTTGGCTGTACGAACAGGATAAACTGATGTTCGGGGTGATGGGGTGCTAAAATCGCCACCGCATCGGGTTCATTAAATCCTGTCAGGTAAAAAAAGTCACTATCCTGACGATAGGTGTATTCTACGTCATTGTGCATGACCGCCATGGGCGCACTGCGAAAAATTGCGGTTCCATGGCCGATTTTTTCCATTACCTGCTGACGACGCTGCTGAAACTCTCTGCGATCGATGCCCATAGATATTCCTAAAAATGTCACAATAAGTCCTATAGTCTATCTAAATGAAGCAAGAGGACTCCCGTTAAATTTCTCCTTAATTAAAAATATACCAGAAATTAACGTAACGATGAATTGCGACCAGAATCTAAACTAACGCGACAGCGTTTACTT
>NZ_JASJFF010001205.1:0-6835 GCF_030065435.1 Microcystis sp. M53603_WE2 | reverse complement strand
TGAATTTTACCCCCGATCCCTCCAATGGTCGGCACTTTTTGAGGGAAAAAAAGTCTAAAAGCCTTATCCAACAAGGTTTTTAGATTTATTCAGCAAGCCCTAATTATAGTCACTTCAATTAAGATTGAATCGTATCAGACTTATCTGAAATGACTATCCCTTTTGAAGGACTAATCTTCTGCATAAGAAGAGTCCAGGCGAAAAAAAACCAAAAAGTAGCGGAATGTATAGCGCGCCACTACATCTCAGAAAAAACCCCTTACAATAGAGACAAAAGTGATCGGAGATCAATGGGGGTGAACGTCATGTTAGTGATTTTAACCGACGAACACATTCTCGATACGGGTTCTGTCTGTCAGGGCTGTCTTTTAGCCAACCAGCAGGGACAACCCCGGTGGCGAGAGGGTAAACTAGGCTGTGGTCACTCCTTGGGTAAAGGAGGAAGCCAACAGCCCAATCTCTACGAGTGTCAGATGGGCTTTACAATTGCTAATATTGAAGGCTAATCAGACCTTTTAAATGCTCAACTTAGAGTTGAGTTAGGGGGATTTTCTTGGGACTCGGAGGAGAGAATCAAGGCTATTACTAATCCCCAATTCAGCTTAGATACAATGACAATAATGACTGAGGGTTTCGTAGCATCGATCGTAGGCTTTTTGGGCTTGGGTTAAAACAGCGTCGGAAATTTCTATATCTAATTTTCTGGCTTGTTTAATAATTTTACCCGCTTTGATATTCTCGGAAGAATCTCCTATACCGCGGCTGCCAGTGGTTTTTAAAACTCGATATTCTTCAGAAAATCCCGTTTTAGTATCGAGATGACTCTGTAAACTATTAAAAACCAACTGACTTTGGTTTAATACCTGATCGTGGGTGATAAATAAACTCTTTTCTTTGCTGTTAATTAATCGAGCATAACTTTCTAAGGTGGCTAAACGACCAGTATAATAGCCTAGCGCGTGCTGCTCGTTTTGATGGGGTTTAAGATCTAGAATACTAGCTAAAGTGCGCTGCGGTTCTCGTAGTAAAAATATGGTCTTAACCGGATCAGATTGCAAAAAACTATGATCTAAAAACTTCTGATCATGAAGAACTTTATCTAAAATATATTTATGATTCATGTTTAAATCTTTCAAACGCCAGTAGAGTTGAAACATTAAAGTTTTAAAATCCTCTTCACTCTCATAAACCAGATGAGTTTCGCCAAAACCGATAATTTCAGGATTAGAATTGAGGATATGGGTCAATAAAGACGAACCCGATCGCATATGGCTAAGAATAAATAAAACCTGATAGGGTTGGGGACGAAAGAGAATTTTATAGGGGTCTTTGGGTGTATCAATGCGTACCTGAAAATACTTATAAGTTAAACGATGGGTTAAACCCTGCCAAGATTGGGGTAAGCGATCGAGGGCTATAGTCATAGGTTAATAAGGAATTGTGTCAACTTGTCGCGAAGATTCCCCTATAATGTATCCCATTTAAGACCCAAACAAAAGTGAGGTTTATACAAAATGGGATTGCCAAGTTGTTCGCTCTGGTTTTTTACGGCGCGAACCGATGTCTGGTTTATGATGAACACTATTCCCCATCTAGTCAAAATGAGTCAGTTTCCCTTCCAGGAAAAGGTACTCGCCATTGACACGGCCCCCTTAAGCGGGGAAAAGGTTAATCGCCCCGGACTGGGTACAATGGGGGAATTAAGAGCCTGTGGTGAAAAATTAGTTGAAGATGGCATAATCGATCGCCTAGTGGATTTTAACTACGATCCGGGCTATCGTCAGCGTATCTATCAAAAGCATTTCGGCAGTCCCCTCCGTTCCACCCATAACTACAAAGGTTATCCGATTTTCGGCTCGATCTTCAAAATCGAGTCCTGTCGCAGCGATTATATGGTCCATTATGACAGTGACATGATGCTCTACCAAGAACCGGATTACAGTTGGATCTGCGAAGGGATCGAGTTAATGGAAACCCATCCAGAAATGATGTTTGTGCGTCCTTTGTCCGGTCCACCGCGGCCCGATGGTACGATTTATTCTCAGCATCCCTGCACGAAAAATCCCGATGGATTCTATCAATTTAAATTTTTTGGTAGTCGTGCCTATCTACTTAATTGTCGTCGCTACGATCGCCTTTTACCGATCACCCCCCTCTGGCGCTCTTATAAAAATACCTTTCTCGATCATTTACCCGATGGTTTAAAAGCTTGGGGGAATATTTTGACTGGCAAAGGAAAACTCGACTCTTGGGAAATTATGGTTTCTCGCTCCCTAGAACAAAGCAACTACTATCGCGCCACTCTCACCAATGCCAAGGGTTGGACTCTGCACCCCAACGAGCGCTCTGCCGCTTTTAGGCAAGCTTGGCCTAGTATTATCGAAAAAATCGAAGCGGGTATTTACCCACCGCCCCAAGCTGGTTATTATGACCTGATTCCGGAATTATGGTATTAAAAGAGCGTTATTTCTCTAGATTGGAGGTGAGGCGGTACTTAGAGATTGCAGGTGTGGCGATATTTTTGTTTGAATTAGAGAAGACAGGAAGAAACAACCCAAAAGAAAACCCAACCACCGCCGGAGATTGGGTTTTCTGGTTATAAATTGATTTTAAGGAGCTAAAGCGTTACCGCGCAGGAGAGAACCGATGGTTTTAGCAGTAATCTTCATTTGTACGAGAGGATTAGCGGGAACAACGGTTTTATAGAGATAACTGTCAAAAGTCATCTTCTGTACGTCCTTTTGAGAATTGCCTTGGGAGTGATCGGCAAGCTAGGTCAGAACAGGATTGAAGGGGTTGACATTTTATTTAGGTACGCTATATTCTAAAAACAATTGGCTCTCTCAGGTTTAGTGGGTAAAATGTATTCTAAAATACAGTCTGGGGGCGAGTGAGTGGAACGAACCACAGAGACACAAAGGACACAAAGATTGATCGCTACTATATAAGTTTAACTTATCACACAAGGAATAAGAGAGCCAATAATTTCATGGGACTATAATATGAAAAACAGTACAAATGATATCACATACGAACAATTAACATCCCAAGAAACTGAATTGCAAGACGAAAATAAAGAAGAAGAAGGAGAAGAAGAAGAAGGAGAAGAAGGAGAAGAAGAAGAAGGAGAAGAAGAAGAAGAAGAAAGTTCAGACTTCTTCGATCCAACCCAAATCAGAATTACGACCAAACAAATAACCATGGATCTTCTGATCAAAAGAATTGAATATGAAGAAATTAACTTAAATCCTGATTTTCAACGTAACGCTAACATCTGGACTGATAAGGCTAAAAGCAGATTAATCGAATCTCTGTTAATACGAATTCCTCTGCCAGCATTTTATATGGATGCAACCGAGGAAGACGAATGGCTAATTATAGATGGATTGCAAAGACTGAGTACATTTAAAAGCTTTATTCTTGATCAGAAGCTTGTCTTAAAAGACCTAGAATTTTTAAAGGAATTAGAAAAGAACAAGTATTCAGATTTATCTCGTAACTATAAACGCAGAATAAATGAAGCAGAGTTTATTGTGTATTTAATTGAACCTGGTACACCACCTAAAGTTAAGTATAACATTTTTAGAAGAATTAATACTGGAGGATTACCTCTCAATTTACAAGAATTTCGTCAAGCGATAAATCCAGGTAAAGCCATAAAAATTCTCAAGGAATTAGCAAACATTCCAGAATTCCAAAAATTGACAAGTTTTAGTCAAAAAAGAAAGAATCGCATGGTCGATCATGAATTTATCTTAGGATTTATTGCTTTTACTTTAATAAGCTACAATTCCTATTCGTCTGATAAAGGTCGGGATGATTTTTTAGATCAAGCAATGAAAAGGCTAAACAAAATAGATGAAAATCGAGTACAAGAAATCAAAAATAAGTTTATTTTTGCCATGAAAGCGGCAAATAATATTTTTGGAGAAGATGCTTTCCGTAAAATCCGTAAAATCACAGAAGATGGAAAAAGAAAATATCCTATCAATAAAGCTCTTTTTGAAAGTTGGTCAGTTACCCTGAGTGATTTAAGTGAACAAGAACTTGAAACATTAATTGAGAGAAAGGAGAACGTCAAGGAAGTTTTTATTAAAAAAATGGAAGATGATAGTAATTTTCTCGAATCTGTTTCTCAAGCAGCCACTAAAGTTCCCTATAGATTTGATACAATTAAAGAAATAATAAAAGAGGTGTTATCATGTTAGAATCATTAGTGTTAAAAAATTTTAAGATTTTTGAAAATCAATCTTTTGACTTAAAACCGCTAACTTTGCTCTCAGGATTAAATAGTAGTGGCAAATCCACTTTGCTACAATCCTTATTATTACTTCGCCAGTCCTATAAGCAGGATTTATTACCAAAGGAAGGATTAGCATTAAATGGTGATTTAGTTCGTATTGGAACAGCTAAAGACGCTCTCTTTGAAGGTGCAAAAGAAGATTCAATTACTTTTGAAATTACCAGCGCAGATCATGGTAAAAGTTCATGGGTTTTTGAATATGATCCTAATTCTGATGTTCTTCAACTATCTCCCCTGTCCCAAGATACTATTCCTCAAGAAATTTACCGATCCAATCTTTTTACTGATAAATTTTACTATCTACGAGCAGAAAGAATGTCTCCAAGTCCACATTTTGAAATTTCAGAATTTCAAGTCAAACAGCATAAACAGCTTGGAAGTAAGGGAGAATTTACAGCACATTTTCTTTCTATCTACGAAGAAGAGAAAATTAGAGATTCAAAATTAGAACATCCTCAAGCAATTTCTACAAGTTTTAAAAATCAAGTGGAAGCTTGGATTGGAGAAATTAGCCCTGGAACTAGAATCATAATCTCATCTCATCCAGAAATGGATTTAGTCAGTTTACAATACTCTTACGGACTGAGTAATCCTTATCGTCCTACAAATACTGGGTTTGGTATTACATATATACTACCTATTGTTGTGGCTTTATTATCATCTGTTACAGATACGTTAATTTTATTAGAAAATCCTGAAGCACATCTTCATCCAAAAGGACAATCTAAGATAGGAGAACTGTTAGCATTAGCGGCAAGCTGTGGGGTACAAATTATAGTAGAAACTCATAGTGATCATGTCTTAAATGGTATTCGTCGAGCGGTAAAAAATAAGAAAATTAATGCTCAAGATGTACGAATTCATTATTTTCAAAGATATTTGAAACAAGGACAAGCTGTATCAGAAGTTATTTCACCCATTCTTTATCAAGACGGAGGAATTGATCAGTGGCCTGATGGATTTTTTGATCAAGTGGAAAAAGATTTAATGGAGTTGCTTTAAAATGAAGTTTTTGATTAATGAACTTTCTTTTACTGGGCAAGCTAAAAACGACAATGAGGCTTACGAACTGCTCAAAAACTTATATGATATCATCCAAGAAGTAAAACCTATACAGAACAATTATCCTATCCAGACTCATAGTAGTTTATCTCAACAAAAAATATTATCTAATCTTACTATTCATCAATGGATTTGCCAAAAAATAAAGTCTCCTCATCCACAAGAGCAAGTGCTGGCTAAATTGTTGATACGAATTTTAACCAAGGGACCATTTATCGATAACCAAGTATTGCTTGAATCTTGCGAATGCTATTTTAACAACAAAAATATTACATCGAGTTCTTTAACTGGAGCGGTGAAACTTAAAGGTAGTTTACTCAGTTTACAAAAATCGGACGATTTTGTTGATGAAACCGTTGAGGTAACATTTCGAGAAAAAAACCAATCCTCTGAAAATGTTACCATCAGAAATTTAACCCAGATTACTCAATCTAGAAAATTATGTCCTCGTTACACTGGAACTCCTAAACATGATTCATCATTGAAAGGAACCGCACCTAGTGTTAAAGGAACTCCAATGGATTTAACAATCGAAGAAGCTCAAGAAGTCTTAAATCATTCCATAGATTATAAAAAAAAACGCTATGGATATCAAAAAGAAAAAAACAAGTTTTATGTATTTCATCCCAATAACAGTTATGATTCTGATGGCTATCCACTTTATCACGGGTTTCCAATTTCTGATTCTCAAGTTCTCCCTACAATTAAGAAAGACCTAGGAATAGGAAAACCATGACTCCCATCGAGGGGTAAGCGCATCTTAACAATCCTTGACAAAATGAACTTTATATGGGCTGCTTACCCACGATTCAGGCATATTTGAGGAGAATTTGCTATCTCAATTGTTAAGCAAGACAGGAGATGAAACAACCCAAAAGAAAACCCAACCACCGCCGGAGATTGGGTTTTCTGGTTATCAATGGATTTTAAGGGGCCAAAGCGTTACCGCGCAGGAGAGAACCGATAGTTTTAGCAGTAATCTTCATCTGTACGAGAGGATTAGCGGGAACAACGGTTTTATAGAGATAACTGTCAAAAGTCATCTTCTGTACATCCTTATCGGAACACATTTCCACAAAAGCTTCCCGGGTGGCATCGGTACGGTAGAAAACCCGTTGCAGGATATCTAATACCAGATAGGTCATACCGTATTTCTTATCCCAACGCTTGAGGTAGAGTTTTAACTCGTCCTCTGTGGGAATACGTTGGCCGCCGTTAGTGACTTCGACAATGGTTTCCGCACACATCCGCGCCGATTTAGCGGCGAAATAGATGCCTTCTCCCGAAGACTTAGTAACTGTTCCCGCAGCATCTCCCACCAGTGCCACGCGACCAACTACACGACGAGGACGGGGATGTTCGGGGATGGGGTGAGCCTCCACGCGGATGATTTCGCCCCCTTCCAGACGACGGGCCGCGCGAGCGCGAATACCAGCTTGTAGGTCTTTAATCATGGCTTTATTGACCTTC
>NZ_JASJFF010000314.1:0-1216 GCF_030065435.1 Microcystis sp. M53603_WE2 | reverse complement strand
TGTTTGGGCCTCGGAATTTCCGTAGGTTTTTCCTCCTATGTGATGTACAGTTTCTAAACAAGGGATCTGTCTTCCAATTTAGTTTCTAGGCAGGGCCTAGGGGATGAACTGCCGCATCCAGCTTTCTTGCAGGCAATCCGCCTCAAGAATGACTTTTAAGAATCTAACCAGAGCTTGGACTTTAAAATAGCACAAGGGATCTCGATTATAACTGAATCGGGAACTATTTAGCGTCTGCTGAAATAAGTTTGTTGGTGGAGGCAGGGTGTGGGGTGTGGGGTGTGGGGCGTGGGGTGTAGGGTTTTAGCCATGTTCAGGGGAAAAGTGCCTGAATTTTCCCCCAGATCACTCCAAGGGCCAGTACTTATCGAACAATGTTTTTAGATTTATTCAGCCAACCCTATAGTTGCGAGTTATCAGGCATACTATTGGGGAATTTTAGCGACTTTTTTGGTATTCTTCTAGCAAATCGATTAAATCTATCTGACATTTGCTGGGTAATAAATCTGCCAGGGAAACTTGCAGATGACCACCTCCGAGGGTGACTTTTATCTCCCGCAGGATAGACATGACTGCATTCTCACTTAAGCTGTCGTTTTCGAGCAAAGGGAAGACTTTTTCGGCAACGACGCTGTGTAAATGTGCTTCCCGGAGATAGAGATGCCATTTAGCCACGTCAATGTAGATATTGTCGCCGATTTGGGCCGCCAGATTTTCGATGTCCTGAGTTGTGTTAGCCATGGGATGTTACCGAGTAGTTAGCGATCGCCGCTATATAAATCAAATGTCCCACCAATAGAATAGCCCAAATTCCCGTGAACAGATTTAACCAAGTCCAATCGGAGAATTTAATGATATGAAAGAACCACAACCCTGAATTAATCGCTAAAAAACCCGCCACATGAACGGCGAAATTCATGCGATCATCTAAACGTCGGAAAGCGGGATCGTTTTTGCGGTCGGGTTGACGGGGCCAACGGGGAGGCATAAGCAGTGATCAGTTATCAATTATCAGTTATCAGTGTACCGTTTTTTTTAGCTAAGTAGGTAGGTGTTAAAAGTTCTCAGACACCCCCCTTATCAAGGGGGGACTAAGGGGGGACTAAGGGGGATCGGCACCCCCCTTATCAAGGGGGGACTAAGGGGGGACTAAGGGGGATCGGCACCCCCCTTATCAAGGGGGGACTCAGGGGGGATCGGCACCCCCCTTATAGAT
>NZ_JASJFF010000181.1:0-1850 GCF_030065435.1 Microcystis sp. M53603_WE2 | reverse complement strand
CCCCACACCCCACACCCCACACCCCAGCAGTCTAACCATGTCTTCCCAATATCCCGAAAGCATCCAGACTATTTTTCAAAAAATTTGGGGCTATGATAGCTTTCGCTTTCCCCAACAGGAGATTATCGAGACGATTTTAGCGGCAAAGGATGCCCTAATTGTCATGCCCACGGGATTTGGTAAATCTATCTGTTTTCAACTGCCCGCTTTATTAAAAACCGGCTTAACCCTAGTGATTTCTCCCCTAGTGGCCCTGATGGAAAATCAGGTGGAGGAATTATTAGCTAAAAAACTACCCGTCGCCCTGATTCATAACGAAATCCCCCGACAACAGAGAAAGAAAACCTTAGCAGCGATCGCAGATCAAACCCTGCGACTTCTCTATCTTTCCCCAGAAACCCTCTTAAGTCCGCCCCTCTGGTCAAAATTAACCCTTCCCCACGTTAAAATTAACGCTCTCATCCTCGACGAGGCCCATTGTTTAACCCAGTGGGGCGATAATTTTCGTCCTGCTTACCGTCGTCTTGGGGCCGTCCGTCCCGCTCTTCTGCAATCGAAACCGGCCGGCAGCCAAATAGCGATCGCTGCTTTTACCGCCACCGCTAACCCCGCTACCCGTGAGACTCTCACCCGCATCTTACAACTAGAAAAACCACAACTTTTCTTAATAAATCCTTACCGTCAAAACCTTGACTTAAGCACCAAAATATGTATTAGCCCCGGTTGTCGTCGTCATCAACTATTAAACTTCCTCACCGGTCAACCTCGACAATCCGGCCTGATCTATACTCGTTCCCGTCGCCATAGTGAAAATTTAGCGACATGGTTGCAATCTCTCCATTATCGCACCAGTGCCTATCATGCCGGTTTATCCCCCTTTCAGCGTCGGGAAATAGAACAAAATTGGCTGCGGGGGGATTTAACTTTTGTTGTCTGTACCTCAGCTTTTGGCATGGGTATCAATAAACCCGATGTGCGTTGGGTTGTCCACTACCAACCCCCAGCTTTACTATCGGAATACCTACAGGAAATCGGCCGCGGTGGTCGCGATGGGGGTAAAATGCAGGCTCTCACCTTAATTAGTGAACCGACGGGATGGTTAGATAATAGCGATAAAAACCAGCAAAAATTCTTTAACTCCCAACAGGAGCGCCAATACCGACAAGCTTGGCAAATTTTAGCCCAAATTCCCCTAGAGGGCAAAGTAGAGGCGATTAGTGCCGAATTTCCCGATGGTGCGCTCATTCTCTCCCTTTTACACAGTCTCGATCGCCTAGAATGGCTCGATCCTTTTCATTATCGGCTTATTTATCCTCATAATTCAGCCAAGATGACTTTTAAACCCAGAAATGAGATATTTCCCTATCTCTATACCCGTCGCTGTCGTTGGCACTTTCTCTTAAATGCCTTTGGTTTTCAGGAAAATGCCGATAATTTTCGCTGTGGTCATTGTGATAATTGTCGTCGCAATCGACCTCTGGTAAGCTAGGAAGCGCCAGAGCAGGAAAGGGGTGAGAGCTTTTGTACTAAATTTTCCTGTCTTTTTTCTCCTCCTGTCTGGGATTCTCCTCAGCTAAGGTCAGATTTTTGATTTTTGCAGGAGATTTATAGCGGTTTTCACAGAAGTTAGTCCCGATTGAATCTATCAAGGGATTTACCATACCTTACCCGAAATAATAGTGAAATTTTGTAACAAAGTGCAGCCAGATACAAGAATCTTTGCTAGATTTCTAGAAAGCTTCTGTGATAAGTCTCCTTAAAAGGAGATTGTTTGCAGTAAGCTAATCTGGCTAACAGGCTTTTGGGCGTGATATAGGGAAAAGTTCTGGCGATTGTGCCTAAATCGGGTG
>NZ_JASJFF010001190.1:0-1212 GCF_030065435.1 Microcystis sp. M53603_WE2 | reverse complement strand
TCGTACCATGCTTGTGTTCTGAGATGGAGTGCCTTATTGTAAACCAATCTTACACAGCCCAAAGTGCGCCGCAATAGCGACTCTTGTTCGGGTGTTGGGTAAAATCGAAACGAATAGGCTTTTTCCATATCTCGCATTCTAGCATATATCGTGTAAATGCGCTAATATTTAACAGTAAAGCCGTCGTAGAACGACGGGGTTTCAGACCCAAATTTTCGATGAATCCTTATCCCTGTTAACAACAATGGCTAACTTTCGCCTTCAAAATTCCTATTCTTTAAAATATTGGTTTTGGGGTCTTTTAGGAGCTTTTATGGGATTTAGCTTGGGAACAACCGTTATTATCTTCTATTTTAGACCAGAATCATCCTTGAAAGCTTCCCAGTTATCGATTTCCCCGACGGTTTCTCCTGATACTCCCGAAGCTGTTGCTGCCCTTGGTTATCTTGAACCCCAAGGTGGAATTACTCAAATATCAGCTACTGCCTTTTTGGAAGGAAGTAGAGTAGATAAAATACTGGTAAAACAGGGAGAAAAAGTTGAAAAAGGCGAAATTATGGCTATTTTAGATAATAATGCCCGTTTGCGAGCAGCCCTGAAACAAGCTCAAGCAAATCTGGGTTTAGCAGCATCTAAACTCGAAAAAGTGAGAGAAGGGGCAAAAAAAGGCGAAATTATGGCTCAAGATTCCCGTATGCGTCAAAGCAAAGCGGAATTAGAGGGACAAATAATGAGGCAAACAGCAGCGATCTCTAGTTTGGAATCGGAACTTGAAGGGGAAAAACTAGGACAAAAAGCTACCGTTGAAAGAATTAAAGCAGAATTGAATAATTCTCTCACAGATTGTCAACGTTATCAATCTTTATACCGTAATGGTGCAGTTTCTCAAGGGGAAAAAGAGCGATTTTGTTTAGAGGCGACAACTACACAAAAAAGACTCCAAGAAGCTGAGGCTAACTTGCAACGCATTACGACTACCTTAGAACAAAAAATTCAGGAAGCCAGAGCCAATCTACAACGAACTCTTAATACTTTAGAACAACAAATTCAAGAAAACCAAGCTATGTTAAGTGGCTCTTCGTTACCCTTTATGCTAAATCAACAGACAAGATGCCAAGACAACATACTTCTAACCCAAAAATTCCGAAAGTTTCTAAAGCCATAGCTTCTCCGTTTTATTAGTTTAAGTTTATTGTTGATTCCCTCGACCAT
>NZ_JASJFF010000238.1:0-6358 GCF_030065435.1 Microcystis sp. M53603_WE2 | reverse complement strand
GAAATTTGGAGTGAGACCAAGTGCCATTTGCTACGCCTTAAAAAAAATGAAAGTTACCAGAAAAAAGAAGGAACTTCGTTATAGAGAAAGAAACCGAGAAGAAAGAATGAAATACTACAGAGTGCTGAGAGAATTGATTAAAATATATGGAAGTGAAAGCCTTGTATTTATTGATGAGTCAGGGTTTGAAGAATTTCAAGCCTGTTTTTATGCTTGGTCAAAAAAAGGGAAGAAAGTCTTTGGAGATAGACAAGGAAAACGAGGAAAAAGAGAGAACCTTGTCGCTGGTAGAAGAAAGGGAAAAAAAGACTTTATTGCACCGATGGTATTTACGAGAAGCCTGAATGCCGAAGGTTTTGAAGGGTGGTTATCTTTATATTTGTTGCCCTCTCTAACCATAACATCAGTATTAATTATGGATAATGCACCAATTCATCGGAAGACAGTCATTAAACAACTGGTAGAGGAAGCAGGTCATCAGGTCGTGTTTTTGCCAAAATACTCTCCTGATTTAAATGATATCGAACATGATTTTAGTGCATTAAAGAGGGCAAGAATGTATGCTCCTGTGGGGACACCCCTTGATGAAATTATTCGTACTTATTGTGTCGCCTAGTGTCTCGTTCTTATTTGAAATAACTATACATATCAGGACAGGCAAAAGTGGTAATAGATAATCAGTGTTTAATAACCGGATTTAGTATTAAGACTTTTTCTAAGCTTAACCTGCTTTTTGCCTTACTCAAATTGGCCAAGTAGAAGACTCATTTCGTGAACAACATTCTCACTTGCTTTTAACGCTTCTTTTCTAATTGCTTGAATTTCAGCCATACTTTTTGCTATTCTCTGCTGTTCAGATTGGGGTGGAATAGGCACTAAAACTTTAGACAAATCATCCCCTAAAATAGTAGGAATAGCATGACCTGTCATGTACCTTTTAATCTGACGCAAAAAAAAGTCTGTTCGCATATATACTAATAAAAACAAAGGCTCGACTCCCTGAATATTTCTTAATACTGAAAATCCATTTGAGCAAATTGCTCCGTCTTCATCTTCTGTGATTAGGGCTGTTGCTTGGCGTGGTGTTCCCGTACTTGCTCCTGAAATTGCTGTAATAATATCGCCTTTGTACAATCTATAAGTTGCGCGAGATGGGGCCTCATGTGCCTTGATTATTTGTTGAGAAACAACTTGCATTGTACGATAATCAACATCGGAAATAGCGATATATCTAATTTCACTGTCCCTGGCTAAACGAAAATCAGCCGCCTCTCTCAAAATATCGGCAATTTCACCTAAAGGTTTCGCTCCAATAGATTTTAGATGTTCTAATAATTTTTGGTCATTGGGTAAATAATGTTCGGCATCCAGTCTCGAATTGAGCAGGGTATTCTTAACTGTATAAATACAATCGCTGTTTTGTGCAAATTCGCCATTGATAAATGACCTAAAAGATTGAGAAATATCATCTATATCATCGTCAACTATTGGCAAACCTGATTTTGTTCGGGCTATAACTCCCGACTCGTTGCGCTTATATATTGTTTGTCCTTTAACGTCATAGCCTATTTTTTTGATTTGTGCCATAAAACAAGAATCATGGTTTGCTGGTAATTTTTGAACTACCAAAAGTGATGTCTTGATTCCAGTGCCGTAGGGTACAAAGGCTTCCGGCGGTATGGAAACAACACCTAATATTTTTGTTTGGGAGCGCAACCAATACCGAATCGGTCCATTAGAGATATTTTGTAATAGACCATCGGGCAGAATAATCGCCATGCGCCCACCTGCCCGCAATAATTTTATAGATTTCTCAATAAATAAAATATCGGGCGACTGACCCGCTAAAACGGTTGGGGAAACTTGCCAACTATTGGACGCTGATTTATGCCATTTCCGGGCAAGAAGATATGATTGAAGAATTTTCTGGTCTTCTACTTTTCCTTTATTTCCGAAAGGAGGATTGGTCAAGATAACATCAAAAGAATTATTTAATTTTTCATCTTCGATAAGCGCATTAGTGCAGATAATTTCTGAACCTGTGCCACCTTCAAAAACTAAACGAATCATTCCCGAAAGGGCGACATCAGGATTAAATTCAATTCCTGTAATACTTTCTTGCACAAAACTTGCTATATTGAACTCTGGATTATTTTGTCGAACATGGTTGATTGCTTGAATTAAAAAACCACCACTTCCGCAAGCAGGGTCGATAATTTTTTCGTTTGGTTTGGGGTCTATCATTTCAACCGCAAGGCGGACAATTGGGTGAGGGGTAAAAAATTCTCCCCTATCTCCACGCTGGTGTCTATTTACAAAAGTCTGAAAGGCTTCACCTTTTATATCGCCAGATGTTTTAGTTAAATTAATGTACTGTAACCTGCCTACAATATAAGCAAGAGTCAAAGGTTTTAACTTGAATGTGTCATCGGTGAAAAATCCCCGATAATGATTCTTGATTGAGGTAAATAATTGACTGAGACGCGACATAAATTCATCGTACTTATTTGCTACGATGGCTTTATATTCACTTGCTGTAACGCCAAAATTTACAGATTGCTTGGCAGATTTTTCATCATGAAGTTTGATGATGATTAGTTTAACCATCTCGTGAAAAATCTTGTCTTTGAGCATTCCTTCGTTGGCGTAAATATAATTATGGCACTCTTCAAAAACTGCGGAAAGATTGTTAGAAGGTCGTAATTCCTGAATTTGCGGGAGTTTTTCAGGTAACAGGCTATCTTCGGAAAATAACAATCCTTGCTCTTTCATTTTTCCAGTTTGATTTGACCGTTTCCCCTTGCGGGTTGTTGAATAGATAGACTATTTTTAGCCTCGACTGCATTCCTACCAAACCAGTCTTTTAGTGAACAGAGAACATCGCCATCTTGATTAAACAAGAACTTGCCACTACACCTGATTATAGAATATAAATTAGAGGATGTCAAGAGATAAAAAATTCAGTTTTCAGTTTAATGTTAACCAAAGTGAGTAAAAAAAGCTGAGAGATTGTTGATGACAGAAATTCGGAGCATCTTTCAATTTGATAACGCCTATTGTAGGGCTAATTCATGAATTAGCCCTACAGCTATTGACAACGCCAAATTCAACCTTTTGATCAGGTGGCGGCGCTCACCTGATTTATTTTTAGCTAAACATTAAAACGGAATAGTAATACATCACCTTCTTGAACAATATATTCCTTGCCTTCACTTCTGACTAAACCTTTTTCTTTGGCTGCGCTCATCGTGCCACTATTAACTAAATCCTGATAAGACACGGTTTCCGCACGAATAAAACCCCGTTCAAAATCCGAGTGAATAACTCCGGCTGCTTGGGGTGCTTTCATACCGGCAATAATCGTCCATGCGCGGGTTTCTTGGGGTCCGGTGGTGAGATAGGTACGCAGTCCTAATAACTCGTAGGTAGCTTTAATTAAAGATTTTAATCCCCCTTCTTCTACCCCTAAAGAACCGAGAAAATCTTTTCTTTCTTCCTCCGACAATTCCACTAATTCCGATTCTACTTGAGCAGAAACGATCACAACTTTTGCCTGTTCCTGTTGGGCAATTTGACGGACACTTTCTACCCAATCATTACCCGTGGCCAGATCATCTTCGCTCACATTAGCGGCATAAATAATCGGTTTACGACTCAATAAACCGAGATTTTTAATTAATTCTTCTTCCTCTTTGCTTAAATCCACTTTTCGCGCCGAAATACCGTCATTAAGACAAATTAGGATTTTTTCAAGTATAGCCAATTCTTCGGCGGCTTCCTTGCTATTTTTCGCCTGTTTGCGTAAACGTTCCACCCGCTTCTCCACCTGTCCCAAATCCGCTAGAGCTAACTCTAGATTAATCACCTCGATATCCCGGGCCGGATCCACGGAACCGGAAACATGAATAATATCATCATTATCAAAACAGCGCACCACATGAACGATCGCGTCCACTTCCCGGATATTAGCCAAAAATTGATTACCCAATCCTTCCCCCCGACTAGCACCCTTGACTAATCCGGCGATATCGACAAATTCAATCCGCGTCGGCACGATTTTCTCAGAATTAGAGATTTTAGCCAAAACCTCCAGACGTTCATCGGGGACGGATACCACACCCACATTCGGTTCAATGGTACAAAAGGGGAAATTAGCGGCCTCCGCCTTAGCATTAGCCACCAGAGCGTTAAATAGGGTGGATTTTCCCACATTTGGCAGTCCCACGATTCCAGCTTTCAACATAAAAATTGCTTGATAAACATCATCCCGACCTCTCACTATATCAGGCAACCTCTCGTTTTTGTAAATCCAGTTGAGGAGAAAGACTCTCGATAGTCAACAGCTTAGTTAACATTTGCTGAAAAAATTTTTCCTGGAGGTAGGAGACTCCGATTCAGGAGACTCCGATTCAGGAGACAGGAGATTATTTTTATTTATTCTCCCCATTTCCCCATTTCCCCACACCCCACACCCCACACCCCACACCCACGAAAAACTTATTTAGCAAACCCTAGTTAACATTTATTCAAGTTCCTTAACTAAAAGTAGGCGAGACTTTACAAGAGATTGCGAGAATGGGATGTAATGCTTGAGACTGAGTTAGGGTGAAGAGTAGGAAAGAATACACCTGTAGCACTGGGCAAAATTATGGCAAGACAGGCCTTTCACTTCTAACTACGTCCTGAGAGTAATTTTCAGTGCTATGACAGTATATTTCCTAGGGCGATCGAGTGTAAATATCGCCCAATCGCCGCAACTAATCACTAAATCATTCTTGGGGGTATCTGTATGAATCAAAGTATCGGAGCAAACACCCGTAATGTGGCCCTTGTCGGCCCCTACTCCAGTGGAAAAACCTCCTTACTGGAAAGTTTACTTTTCGTCACAGGAGCCATCACCAGAAAAGGTAAAATTAGCGATCGCAATACCGTTGGTGATAGTTCCACGCAAGCGCGGGATCGACAGATGAGTGTAGAAGTTTCCGTTGCCCATAGTCAATACCAAGACCTAAATTTTACCTTTCTCGATTGCCCCGGTTCGATCGAATTTGCCAGTGAAACCTATAATGCCCTCGTCGGGGCCGGTGCTGCTATTATCGTTTGTGAACCGGTGGTCGATCGAGTTCTCACCCTGGCTCCCTTGCTAAAATTCCTCGATGATTGGGAAATTCCGCATCTAATCTTCATCAATAAGATGGATCGCTGTAATAGTCACTTTAACGAAGTCCTACAAGCTCTCAAATCCGTTTCTAGTCGTCCCCTCGTTCCCCAGCAATATCCTATCCGTCAGAACAACGAAATTATCGGATTTATCGATTTAATCAACGAACAGGCTTATCATTACCATGCTAACAGTCCCGCCGACCCTGTAGCTTTACCCGACCACCTCAAGGAAGAAGAACAGATCGCTCGACAAGAAATGCTAGAAACGATCGCCGAATTTGACGATCATCTTTTAGAAGAACTCCTCGAAGATATTAACCCCTCCCGGGAAGAAATTCTCCAAGACTTAAAACAAGAACTGGGAGCCGATCAGATAGTACCCGTGTTCTTCGGTATGGCGGAACGGGACTATGGTGTGCGTCATCTCCTCACCGCTTTAGTGGAAGAAGCACCGGCCCCGACAATTACCGCCAATCGTCGCGGTCTCGATCCCAGTGCGGATGGGGATGCAGTGGTACAAATCCTCAAAACCTATTTTACTCCCCAGGGCGGTCGCCTCTCCCTAGGGCGAATCTGGCAGGGAACCCTTAACGATGGCATGGCCTTAAACGGTGTGCGGATTGGTGGTATCTATCGTCTCATGGGACAACAACAGCAACCCCTACAGCAAGCGCAAGCGGGGGAAATTGTCGCTCTCGGTCGTTTGGAGGGAATCGCCACCGGAGACGTGGTTAGCAGCGGCAGTCAAAAACCCGATCTTCCCAGAGGATTACAGCTTAAACCCGTCTTTGCCTTGGCCATTGCCGCCGTAAATCGCAAGGATGAAGTGAAATTAAGTTCAGCTTTGACAAAACTGATCGAAGAAGATCCCTCCCTCTACTGGGAACAACACGGCGACACTAAAGAAGTGATTCTTTGGGGACAGGGAGAAATTCATCTGCAAGTGGCCCTCGATCGCCTAGCACGCAAGTATAATCTACCGATGACCACCCATTTACCCCAAGTTCCCTACAAGGAAACGATCAAAACCAGTACCAAATCCCACGGACGTTATAAACACCAAACCGGCGGTCACGGTGCTTTTGGTGATGTGTATCTCGATATTAAACCCCTGGCCCGGGGGGAAGGTTTCCACTTCCATGAAACCATTGTCGGTGGTGTCGTCCCCAAACAGTATATCCCCGGGGTGGAAACG
>NZ_JASJFF010001299.1:0-1235 GCF_030065435.1 Microcystis sp. M53603_WE2 | reverse complement strand
TAATGAAACTAGATCGTATTACGAGCAATCCAAACCGTATGAATGGGCAACCCTGCATCCGTAATCTTCGCCTTACGGTTCGTCGAGTGATTGAGCTACTGGCAACTTATCCCGATCGAGCAGAATTACATCAAGAGTTTCCGGAACTGGAGGATGAAGATATTCGACAAGCCCTAATTTTTGCCTCTTCTTACTTGGATGATCGCATCATTGAACTTCCTAATCGCTATGAAGCTGTTGCTTGATCAGGGACTACCGCTTTCTGCGGCAACTTTATGCTGACAAGAATATTTCACGTACAAGGTTGGGTTGACGACTGTTACCCAACACCCTCAGAACCAAGATTAAATGCGGTAGGATAGGCATTGGATAGATTTTCTAGATTGCCGTGAGCGAAACCGTCTATATTGAAACCAGTATCTTAGGCTATCTTACTGCTCGACCCAGCAGAGATATTGTTGTGGCCGCAAATATTGAGGTGACGAAGGAGTGGTGGAATACACGTCGCGGCGATTTTCAACTTTACTCATCCCAAGCGGTCGTGAAAGAAACCTCACAAGGTGATGTTGTGATCGCATCTCAACGACTATAAATCCTTGCTAATCTATCTTTACTCGACTTGAACCAAGCTGTGCTAGATTTAGCAGAGCAATTTTTGGAACGCAGCAACCTTCCCGCAAAAGCTGATATTGATGCTGTTCATATCGCCGCCGCAACCGTTCACGGCATGGATTACCTGCTCACCTGGAATTGCAAGCACATCGCCAATGCTCAAATTCAGGGAAAGTTGGCAGAGATCAGCCTTGATTTTGGCTACGAGTTGCCAATTCTTTGTACACCCTATGAACTTCTCGGAGGTTGATTATGTTTCAGGATGAGATTGTGGAAGAGATCCACAAAATTCGTGAAGAGTACTCTCGGTCATTCAATCATGACTTGAAAGCCATCTTTGCTGATTTGCAAAAGCAACAAGCTGAAAGTGGCAGAGAAGTTGTAACCTTATCTCGAAAACACGGTCTAACAACACGTTGGAGCGGACGAGCGAGAGATATTGATAGTGGTGCAAAGGATATTAGCCGCCGCTCAACTTAGCCGTTATACTGAATCGGTTTTTAATAGCATGATTAACCCCCAATCCAACTTGAAAAACCCGCTCCCTTCTCCCCACTGCTGTAACAAAAAACAACTATCCCCCGATAGCGATCGCTAAAGGTCGAATAATTGTAAATTTTTGT
>NZ_JASJFF010001304.1:0-7865 GCF_030065435.1 Microcystis sp. M53603_WE2 | reverse complement strand
CTTATCTGGCAAGAGACTTAATTGATTAGTTCGCTCTAGAGCAAAAACAATTGACAAAAATCGCTAAATGCCTTTCTCTATAAGGGTTCCATCCCTTATAACCCCCGTCCATTGCATAACACAAACCGAAGAGCCAAAAAAAGTATTTTTTGCTAAGAATAAATCCTTCTCTAAATTATTAACGATTTTACCTTAGTTGTCAACAATTCTAGGCTTGACTGTATTATTCCTTCAGTTTGACCAGAAACAGCAAAAACCAGAGCTTCCATTAAGCAGGTATTATACCAATGAGTTGTAGTGAAAAGATGAGATTGAGTTGATTTCATTGATTAGACCTCTTGCAAAAGTCTTAAGTCGATCCTTGTACAGCAACATTTTTGAAGATTATCAACTACTAATAAATAATTAACTGAAAGTCCTTCCCATTATTGTTTCTATCGTTTGTTTTCGGATTTATGCAAGAGGTCTATTGACAATTGCCCCTAATAAATCTTCAAAATTTGATGCTATCCCAGCTATGGTATCCGCTTCAAACAAATCTTTTTTATACTTCCACCATAGCTGAATAACAGTTCCCGAAGGGGTATTTTTTTTCCAGAACAATACTCCTAAATCTACTCTTGCCATTGATAATTTAAGCGGTATGGGGGTGACATTCAAACCCGATAATTCTAAATGCTCTCTGGGAGCTTTTTGCAAAAAGTCTAAATACACTCTAAAAAAGCGTTTATTTCGCTCTATCGGCGGGTCAAAGGTTTTGGCGATTTGCTCAAAAGGGACATCTTGGTGAGTGATGACAGCAAGCATCTCCTGTTGAACCCGTTTTAATAGCTGGAAAAAGTCGTCATTTTCGCCAAAATCAAGCCTTAAAGCCAGCATTTTACCAAAATCTCCCATTACAGATGCAAATTGCTGCTGATTGCTATCAATCGCTGGAACGCCGATAACGAGACTTTCCTTCGGAGCGTACTGATGGAGTAAAAGTCCAAAGGTAGTGGCGATGGTGGTAAAAAAAGTCACTTTTTGTTTCTGACTCAAAGTTTCTAACTGAGTGGTCAGTTCAGGGAAAATCTCCATTTCTAGGGTAGCCGCCTGGAAGCTTTGCACCTCTGGTAGCGGTCTGTCAGTGGGAAGATTTAAAGGTTGGGGTTCTCGACTTAACCAATGTTGCCAATAGTCGCGCCTTATTTTTAGTCCTTCTTCTGTAAGAGATTGACGTTCGGCAATCACATAATCGCCATACTGTAGGGGTAATTCGGGCAAAGGAGAAGGGCTATCAGAGAGGAAAGTATCGTAGAGAAGGCTCAATTCTGGCATTAATATTTCCGAAGATTGTTCATTGGCCAGCATCATGTGTAAACCGATCAGCAAAATATGAGACGTTTCTGACAATTGTAGTAGATTAACAAACAACCAAGGATCTTTGTCCAGAAAAACTTGTTTTTTGATTTTTTCTGCGGTTATTCTTTCTATTTCTTGCTGTTGCTCTACTTCTGAGCGGTTTCGCAGATCAATAATTTCAAGAGCTATCTTTGTGTTGGGATAGACAACCTGCCTTAAAGAACCGTTGATTTCTTCTAATTTTGTTCTTAGAATTTCATGGCGACGAATAATCTCATTAAAACTTTTTTCCAAAATAGCTATATTAAGCTTTCCTTCCAGATGGAAGTAGTTAGGTAGATAATAAAAGCTACCTAAATGACGATAATCCCAAAATCGCTCTTGAGCAAAAGAGGGCGGATAATAACGAATTTCGTCGGCAGGTTGGAGATTTGTTGCTTCAATTCTGTTAAATGTTGATGATTTTTCTGACAGACAAGTTACTAATTCAGCAATGGTGGGTGACTGAAATAGGTCAAGCATCTGCAAGTTTTTATTCAACCCTTCTTGGATTCTATTCAATAAAACAATGACCTTGAGAGAATTTCCGCCTAACTCAAAGAAGTTATCATTAATACCGATTGGCTCTAGTTGCAGAACTTCAGACCACAAGTTCGCTAATATTTCTTCTTCTCGATTACGAGGAGCTACAAAATTAGCTTTATTACTGGTTAATATATAACTCGGTTTTGCCAGTTTTGACAAGGCCAGACGGTCTATTTTATCATTAGGCGTAAGGGGCAATTTGTCTAAAATACTGATGGCATTTGGCCTCATATATTCTGGCAATTTGCTTTTAATAAATTGACCGAGTTCTAATATTAATTGCTGCTTAAATTTAATCTCGATTGGATTATTGGCATAGGTAAATATATCTTCAATAGGAGAACTAATGGGAAAAATTGCTGGTTGGAATGGTGCGGATTTATGGCTAAAAACTAGATCATAATATCCTGTGGCATCGGTATTAATCCAGCTAATCTCTAGGTGATAAGGTAAGTCCTCCACAAGAGCCATTATCCGATCAATTTCTACCCCATGCTTCGGCTGCTTACCTAGCCACTGGTTTAGTTGCTTAAGTGAGTCGCTTTGATCAGCTTCTTCTAACCATTGTTGAACCTTAACTTCCTTGCTCAAACGAGCATTAGGAATACGAGAAATACCTAAATTTTTCGGTTGATCTTCAGTTAAAATACGTTTAACTTCGGCTAAGTTCAGTTGTTCTTTTTGCCAGTCTAACCAATCAATCTCTGTCAACGGTTCAACGGAACTATTGATAGATAAAATCGCCTCGTAACGAAAGCGAGTTAATTCATTATCATAAACCCCAGTTTTGGGTTTTATTTGCACATGAGTAATTTCAGGAAATTGTTGTTGAAGTGCTAGGAAGAAAAAGGGATGTAATAACAACTCTTCTTCTGCTTGTTGTTTGCGGGTAATTCTTTCTCGCAATTGGCAGGCAAGAACATGATCATTAGCTCGATAAGCTTCTACCGAAGTACAATAGGTTGGCAAAAGGGCTAAATTACGAATATCTCCAACAAGAATATGACCTCCTTTTTTAACCCGTTTAATCAACCCTTCTAAAACTTGCAGTAGGTAGGCGGTACTGGGGAAATATTGCAGCACAGAGTTGATGATAATAGTATCAAAACTTTCTGACTCCAATCCCGCTAAGTCATCGGCGCTTCTTTCCCACAAAGTTACATGATCTAAACCGCCTATTGTTTGCTGAATTTTCCGAATATGATCTAAAGCAGGACGAGAAAAATCAAGACCTACATACTCGGAACAATCGGGGGCAACTCGAGTTAATAATAATCCCGTACCGCAGCCAACTTCTAAAACTTTTTCTGGGTGTAACTCTTGAATGCTTTCAACGGTTTTATCCACCCATTCGTGCATTTCTTCTTTGGGAATTGGCTGTCCGTCATAACTACTATCCCAACCAATAATATTAAAAGTAAGATCACTTTGAATAGGGGTTTGACTGTCAGTTTGCTGATTAACAGTTTTCCAAAGAGCCAGATATTCTTGTTGAGTTTTTTCCTGTTCTAAGGAATCCTCAGAAGTTAGATGAGGAACGACATAAGCGATTAACTGTTTATCCCCTAATTGATCTTGGCTGAGGATAACCGCCGCCGAATCAATCGCCGAGTGTTGAATCAATACATTCTCAATTTCTCCTAGTTCTACCCGAAAACCTCTAATCTTAATTTGATTGTCAATGCGTCCTAAGTATTCAATGTCACCATCGGCTAAATAGCGACCCAAATCTCCAGTTTTATAAAGCCGTTCTGAGGGATTGAAAGGGTTATTGATAAAGTTTTCTTGGGTTAATTCTAGCTGATTGAGATAACCTCTCGCTAAACTAATACCAGCAATATATAATTCCCCTTGAGTTCCTTGGGGGACAGGCTGTAAATTCTGATCAAGAATATAGATTTGTGTCTGATTGATGGGACGACCAATAGGGACAGAGGTACAGTTTTCTGTTAATTTATAATTAGATAAATCACAATAGGTTGCTTCGACAGTGGTTTCTGTCGGTCCATAAGCGTTAATTAATTGGGGTACTCGGCGGAGTTTCCCAGTTTGTAGCATTTCTTCTATATATTGCTGCCATAGTTTGAGTTTTTCGGGTAATAAACTTTCTCCACCCACAAATAATAATCGCACCGATTCGGGGAAGGGTTCCTTAGTTCGTGCTAATTCGGTAATTAAAGCCTGCCAAAAAGCTGTGGGTAAATCTAAGATTGTCAGTTGCCATTCTCGACACTTTTGGATAAAGCTAGAAAATGAGCTTAACATCGCCTCAGTTCGCAAAAACACTGTGCCACCAACAGTTAAGCAAGGATAAATTTCCTCGACGGCAACATCAAAACTAATCGAGGCAAATTGTAAAATTTGATCGCTTTGACTGAGATTAGCAGTAGTCTTAACCACTTCAATAAAATTAACCACAGAGCGATGTTCAATCATCACGCCCTTGGGTTTTCCGGTGGAACCTGATGTATAGATAATATAAGCGAGGTTTTCGGGGTTAACTTCAATATCGGGATTTTCTGGCTTTTCCAGGGCAATTAGCCCCCAATCTTCATCCAATTTCAGAATTTTAACTCTCTGATTGTCCCCGAATTTACCGATTAAATAACTATTGGTGATTATGAGAGATAATTGAGCATCTTGTATCATATAATCCAAGCGCTCCGGTGGATAGTCGGGGTCGAGGGGAACATAGGCACATCCGGCTTTGAGAATAGCCAAAAGCGCCATCACCATTTCCGGGGAACGTTCCACAGATAAGCCAACGAGACTTTCCGATTTTAGCCCACATTTTTGTAAATAATGGGCCAGTTGATTGGCTTTTTGATTTAAGCTTTCATAGCTAATTTGCCGGTTTTCCCCAATCAGAGCTATCGCTTCAGGGGTGCGTTGTACCTGCTGTTCCAATAATTGATGAATAGATTGAGTCATGGGAACTAAAGTAATTTGATTTAACTCAGGTGCTATAGTTGGTTTAATTTGCTTGATCCTATTTTCCAAAGCGACGCTCGCGATTTTGAAACCAGTGGATAGCTTCTTCAATATCTGCCGGAGTTAGATCGGGAAAGAAGGTATTTGTAAAGTAGAGTTCACTATAACAACTCTGTAGGGGCATAAATCCAGATAACCGACATTCTCCAGAGGTCCGAATAATCAGATCTGGCGGCGGACAAAATTGATCCATTAGCTGATGAGGTTCGATCTCTTCAGGTTTAACCCCCTTTTCTACTAGGCGGCGAACTGCGCGGATTATCTCATCTTCACCACCGTAGTCTAGGGCAAAATTGAAGATGTGACCGGTCATTCCTTTGGTGCTATGCTCTACCTCCTCAACCATAGACAAGAGATTTTCAGGAAGGCGATCTTTTCTACCTAAATGTCGCAACTGTACTGAGTATTCACCCGATAAAGGCAATAAATAGCTGAGAAACTGACTAAAAACATCCATTAAGTTGTCAACTTCGCTATCGGAACGCTTCCAGTTTTCGGTGGAGAACAGCCACAATGTCGCGGCGTAAATTTCCTTATCCCAAAGCGTTTTTAATAGGGAAGGTGCCACCTCTATAAATGCTTTTCTGTGACCTTCTTGGGGAGATAAGCCCTGATTTTTTGCCCATCTTCTGTTACCGTCTGGAATGATGGCAATATGCTTGAGAGGTTTAGTAGAGATGTTGTTAGTCATAAAATTTTTCCTAATAAGGTTGAATTGAGTAGTTTGGTAAACAGAGCGGTATTTAAGTTTCTGGTTTAGAGTGGAGTAGCTTCAATTAAACTCTCTATAGACTCAGTATCAATAATTTTAGTTATTTGAAAGCCAGCCGTTTCTAACAATACCCTAAATTCCGATTCTGAGCGAATTTTTCCTGAACCTAGCATCCATAAATTGAGATCAGCTAAATTATCCTTCCAACGATTTTTGTGCAAAATTCGATCCACGATTAACAATCGAGAGGATGGGTCCATAGCCTGACGACAGTTTTTGAGAATTTCAAGGGCTTTTTGATCATCCCAATTGAGCAGAATTTTCTTCAATAAATAAATGTCTGCTTTAAGTAAAATGGGGTCAAAAAAGCTCCCAGAAATCAAACTACAACGGTCGATCACTCCCTCTTGTGTTAGTAGATATTTCCCCTGCTCAATACAATAGGGTTGTTCAAATAGCACCCCTTGAATCTGGGGATATTTTTGTAAAATAGCAGCCAGAAATTTTCCGTATCCTCCACCAATGTCTGCGACAATTTCCCCGACAGAAAAATCATAAGCGGCCAAAATCAGGGGGTTTTGAATTGCAGTTATATCAACCATTGCTTGATCAAAAACTTCAGCTTGATCGGAATTTTGTTGATGAAACTCTTCAATATTGACACCATACATAGACTCAAAAGCACCTTGACCTGTGGTTAAACTTTGAGTCAGATTTCCCCAACTAGCATAACTTTCTTCTATTTCCGCCATCAGAAAATTGCGAACAGTTCCCTGTTGCTTATCTCTTAAATAAGTTGCTAAAGCAGTGTTTTGGAAATAGTTGGGTTGGGTTTCTTCTAAAATCCCCAGACTGGTTAACGTCCGCAAAAAACGATAAAGTAAATCAGCATTAGTATGGGTTTCAGTGGCTAACTCTTGATAAGATTTTGTTCCATCGGCCAACAGATCAACAATTCCTAATTTGGCGGCCGCATAAATACATTGGCTAATCTGAAAACCCCTTATCATCTGCAAGACAGTGTCTCTATCAGACATTTGCCCGGGATTTTCTCGCTGAAGATTAAACATGATTGAATGAGCAAAGTTGAGATGGTTGTTAATGGAATGACTCTGGAGATATTTTTAGACGAAATAACTCTCGGGAAATTTTTCTGTAATCATCATAATCGCTTGCTTCTGAGAGAAAACACGATAGGTACGAGAAAAAAGTTTTTCTTCTGGACTGATTTGAAAATCCTCAGCCAAATCCCCCGCACGCTCTTGAGATAAATCAACGATTTCCTTAAAGGTTTCCATCCGATTTTCTAACCAAAGCTTACCAATGGGTTTTCCTGAATTGATTAATTCCTCTTGAAACTTGGTGTCTAGTCTATCAATAACAATAATAGACTCGGCATAAACTAAATTTTTTTGGCTGACTGTACTGCAAAGAAATATTTTTCTTTTGATAATTTTACTACCTTTTTCAAGATCTAAAACCGGCAAGTCTTCCTCTAAATATACCGCTTCTTCAGACAGTTTAACAATTGACATTTTTTCCAACAAATAAATCTCTAAAATGTCGGTCAGAGTCCCATCGGTTATTAAAATGATTCGCTGGAGTGTGCTTAACTCCGAAAGATTAAGAGGGGTTTTGCTAAAACTATTTTTTAGCAACTCGATTTTACACCGATTCGGTAGTTTCGCTGGCATCATGGCACAATTCCTTAATTTGCTGGATAGATTTAAAGTTAGCCCATCGATGTGCCTAAGCGCTCTCTGGATATCTTGCTATAACTGGGTAAACACAACCTTAAGCTGGACAATCTACTAAGTAGGTTGGTCTCATTGAATGTAAGACCCAGTGTGGGCGGTATGCTCCCATTACAGGTGGGTGCAAATCAATGGCACCCACCTACTTAGTTGTTTTGCCGCGGCGCTTTGATTAGATTCCCAACCACCACATATCGGGATCAACATCTTTTGCCTGGGTTTTGATCACCTCCTTGTGATCTCGGTGCCGGTAGGAAGACTGAGCTTGGTTAGCGGCATAATCCATGATGGCTTCATATTCGGCCTCCTCTTCCGTCGGCCAATGCAGAGGAGGAATAAAATTCTGGCTCTTCGTTACTTGTTATGGTTCGATAGGGGGGCATAAATCGACTAAATCCTTATCTGGCAAGAGACTTAATTGATTAGTTCGCTCTAGATAAAAAACAATTGACAAAAATCGCTAAATGCCTTTCTCTATAAGG
>NZ_JASJFF010001026.1:0-9703 GCF_030065435.1 Microcystis sp. M53603_WE2 | reverse complement strand
GATTAGCGGCACTATCAGAAACTTTTGGCAGTGGTCAGTTACGATTAACCCCTTGGCAGACTGTTATATTACCCGATATTCCCGATGAAAAAGTGTCAGAATTGTTGCCAAAACTGGCATCACTAGGATTATCCGCTTCTCTTGGATGGGATGCGGGGATAGTTGCCTGTAGCGGTAAACCGGGCTGTGCAGCGGCGGCCACTGCAACTCAAATTCATGCTTCTCTCTTGGCAGATTATTTGAAAGAACGCTTAACCTGCAATTCTCCTGTTAATATTCATTTGACAGGTTGTGCTAAATCCTGCGCTCAACCAGGTCTAGCCGAAATTACCCTTTTAGGAACTACCATCGAGGAAAATGGCCAAATAATGGAAGCTTATCAAGTCTATGTGGGTGATAGTCAAAAATTCTTAAAAACACCCATATTTGAGGGAGAATTTACCAAGATTCCCCCGCTCATAGCCCAAATTTTAAGCTCCCAAAAATCGAAAAATTTAGATGAATAGAATGGAATACATTAAGAATGGTGAGGAAATTTACCGCAAATCTTTTGCTATTATTCGGGCTGAAACTAACTGGAAAAATCTCCCCGATGATTTAGCTCATGTGGCGGTTCGTCTAATTCATTCCTGTGGGATGACAGACATAACAAAAGATTTAGAAGCATCACCGGACGCGGTTAAAATCGGACGAAATGCCCTCGCTGGGGGTGCAGCAATTCTCTGTGATTCTCAAATGGTCGCTAATGGCATTACCAAAGCCCGTTTACCTAAAAATAATCCGATTATTTGTACCCTCAATCATCCAGAAGTGACCGAGTTAGCACGGCAAATTAATAATACCCGCTCCGCTGCCGCTTTAGAACTTTGGCGACCTCATTTAGCTGGAGCGGTGGTAGCCATTGGTAATGCACCAACCGCACTTTTTCGCCTACTAGAATTGCTCGATCAAAATGTAGATAAACCAGCTTTGATTTTAGGCTTTCCCGTGGGATTTGTAGGAGCGGCAGAGTCGAAAACAGAATTAGCAACTAATAGTCGTGGCGTGCCATTTATTACCCTGCACGGACGTAGGGGAGGCAGCGCAATCGCGGCAGCAGCAGTCAATGCTTTAGCAAAAGAGAACGAATTATGAATAAATTAGGCAAACTTTATGGATTAGGAATCGGGCCCGGCGATCCCGAATTGTTGACGCTAAAAGCACACCGGATTCTCACAACTGTTCCGGTAATTGCCTATCCTACCTTAGAAAGTGGCAAAGTTTTGGCACGGGCAATTGTGTCGGATTTTATCCGTCCCGAGCAGATAGAAATTCCCATGCCTTTACCTTTTAGTGTCGAGCGCAGTTCTCAACCTCATTATGATATTGCCGCCGAAAATATCGCCGAACAGTTAAACTTAGGTCTAGATGTGGCGGTGCTATGTGTGGGCGATCCGATGTTGTATGGCACGTTTATGTATATCTTTAATCGCTTGTGTGATCGCTTTTCAATTGAAGTCGTGCCGGGTATTTCTTCAGTGATGGCAAGTGCAGCAATGCTGGGTGTACCTATCACTTATCGAAATGACGTATTTAGTATCATGCCCGCTACTTTAGAGGCGGAAATATTGCGGGATCGCCTAGTATTTATTGATGCAGCGGCGATTATTAAATTAGGCAGACATTTCGCTAAAGTTCGCGATATTCTCGATGAATTAGGATTATTAGAACGCGCCCTCTACATCGAACGAGCAACCTTACCCAATCAGCAAATTATTCCGATTACAGAAGTCGATCCAGAGGCTGCTACTTACTGGTCATTAATTCTGATTCCTAGTAAAACTAAACCCCAATAACTCTATAGACACTAAGTTAAATCTTCTATCCCCTACCTGACAGAACCTATAGGGTTTAGATAATGTTATAAAAATGTCTTTTCTTCGTTGCTTTTTTTGTTGCATAGGAGGCTATATACAGCGTTTCTCGGATTGATAAGTAGGTAGGCGTTAAAAATTATCAGATGCCCCCCTTATCAAGGGGGGATTAAAGGGGGGACTAAGGGGGGATCGGCACCCCCCTTATCAAGGGGGGCAGGGGGGATCGAACCTAAAATCTATTTTTAATTTAATTATAACCAGCTACTTAAGGTAATCTATTTTCTTCTCCGTTCTCTGTCACCTAAAAATAACTACCATGTCCGATTTTCCTGAATCTATCCGCAATACTAGCGTCAGCGATCAAGCGACTAATAATGATGCTCTCGGATTTGAGCCTTATGTAATAGCGATCGCTGAATTTTTGTTGCATCAGCAGACACAACCACCCCTAACTTTATCGGTTGAGGGAGAGTGGGGTAGTGGCAAGTCTTCTTTTATGAAAATGTTAGAGGAATATTTACGAGAAAAGGGAGGTCGGACGGTTTGGTTTAATGCTTGGCGACACGATAAAGCGGAGTCGGTATGGGCAGCTTTTGCGCTGTCTTTTATTAAGCAGATTTCTACGCCCAAAAATTGGCGAGATTTGCCTCGAATTATCCTAGGACACTTTAAATTACAATTATTGCGTTTTAACCTAGAAAAAGGCTTATTTGAATTAATTAAAGCTTTACCAGTAATAATTTTTGTGATTTGTGCCTCAATTGCCATTCCTTTTATTTTAATCATTTATGGAGTTGAAGGAATTAACGAATTAATCAGAGCAGCAACCTCTCAAGATGTTTTTTGGAGCAAAATTAATTCAGTTTTTAAGTTATTATTTACTGCGGTCGGTGTCACCTTATCAGGAGCGGGGATTTTCGCTGGTATTAAGAGTTTATTGAGAAATTTTCAAAGGTTACTCCAAAACCCTAAAAACAACCTAATTAAATACATAGAAGCCCCAGATTATAAAAAACAATCGGCATTTGTAGAAGAATTTCATGAAGATTTTGCTAAAATTGTCGATGCTTATATTGGCAATGATCGGGTATATGTATTTATTGACGATTTAGATCGTTGTGAACATCCAAAATCAGCGGACTTGATGCAAGCGATTAACTTGATGATTGCTGATGATCCTTCAGTGGTGTTTATTTTAGGAATGGACAGAGAAAAAGTAGCCGCTAGTTTAGCTGTCAAATACGAAAACATTCTCAAGTATTTACCGTCGGAAATCACAGAAATTGATCCTGATATTTTGGCCAGACGTAGTGCTAATAAAGGGTTAGCTTATGGTTATACCTTTATTGAAAAGTTTGTCCAGCTTCCCTTTTTAGTTCCCCAACCATCCCGGTCAGATTTTGAGCGTTTTTTGATTCAGCTTGCTACTTCAACTCCTCCCAATTTACAGCCAGCTAAACCTCGTTTTACATTTTTTCAGTCATTCTGGGGTAAGTTTAAGTTAGCTTTACCCTGGAGAAATAATTCGCAAAAGCATCTCACTTCCCCAACAAGTAATCAGACAAGTGATTTAAAAAACTTGTCTCTAGATAATCCTTCGATAGAATCTGAACAAACCGAAAAAGAGAAAGCACGAGCATCTGTAATTAAGCGATTAGAAGCGATTCAAGTCAACAAATCTGATAATAGAGATTCCCAAACAGTGCGGAATGTCATTATGATGGTAGCTCCCGCATTGGATTACAATCCGCGACGGATTAAACACTTTATCAATGTCTTTCGTCTCAAGGTTTATATCGCTAATGAAACTGGTTTATTTTTTGAGGAGCGAGACAAGGATGATAATTTGTTAGAGCCTTCTTTGACTTTTGAACAGTTAGGTAAATTTACTGCCATTAGTTTAAAATGGCCATTGTTATTGTCAGATTTGGAAAATGATAAGCAAATTTTAGCAAAATTAGAAAAATTTGCACTAGATGAAGAAAAAACCCAAGAATATGAAGAGTCGATTCGCTATTGGGCTAGTCATACTAAGCTTAAAGCTTTAATGGCTTACGGTCATGAAAAATCGGCAGCTAACTCTAAATTTAGCTTGGCAGAGATAAATGTTGATAAATTATTACAAGTATCGCCCAAGATAATTCGGCAACCTGAAACTGTAATTTTACCAAACTTTAACCCAGAAATGGTGGATATACCCGCTGGTAAATTTAACATGGGTTCTAATGAGAATGAGAATGAAAAACCGATACATGAAGTAATTGTGCCAGCATTTCAGATAGGCAAATATCCTATCACCCAAGCACAGTATCAAGCGGTGATGGGATATAATCCTTCCAGGTTTTCAGGAAATCCCCAGAACCCGGTAGAAACCATTAATTGGTTTGATGCTCAAGAGTTTTGTGAAAAATTGAGCCAGTTAACCGGAAAAAACTACCGTTTGCCTACAGAAGCAGAATGGGAATATGCCTGTCGCGCTGGTACAAAAACCCGATTTAGTTTTGGCGATGATAAAGAGCAACTAGGAGATTATGCCTGGGTTGATGGTAATTCAAATAATACAACCCATCCTGTTGGGGAAAAGCGGCCTAATCCTTGGGGAATCTATGATATGCACGGCAATGTTTGGGAATGGTGTGCTGATCAAAATCATGAAAGTTATGCTCGCAAACCAGACAATATTAGAGAAAATGGCAGTCTTGCATGGAGAGATAACAATATAACTAATAAGTCATCAATAATACGGCGTGGCGGTTCGTGGTGCCGCGACCCTTTGGCCTATAGCTCAGCGTATCGAGGCAAAAGCGTTGCCGATATTCGCAACGATATCGGTTTTCGTGTTGTGTGCGATCTCCCCCAATCAGTTAACAGTTAACTGTTAACTGTTATCAGTTGGGAGCCACCATTGGCGCAATAATATTGTAGGGGCGAATTGCATTCGCCCTCTTTGAATAACTTCTACTGCTCACCTATAGGTGAGGGAAAGTCACAAATAGGAGATGCAGCCGATAATTTTCTGGAAATATAGTCTTTAAACCCTTGTCTGGCAAAACTACAAGGAATAATCAGCACTGATTATCACACAAAGTCGAGGAGAGCCATAGGGCGAGCCTGAGAATGGAGATCGCTGTAGTTGCCCGTCACCGCTTTTCAAGGTTACTTTAATGTTAGAATCGAATCACTTCTTTTAGGTTTTGCTATGCGTGCGATTGAAACCACTGGTATCCTCAATACCCAAGGGCAAATTCAACTTGATCATCCTATTCCCCAAGAAAAAGATCGGTTTGTGCGCGTCATTCTTTTGATGTCGGAGGATGAACTGAACGAAAAAAACTGGCTAGATGCCGTTTCCCATAACCCTAGCTTTGCTTTTCTGCAAGATCCCGAAGAAGATATTTATACCCTTAACGATGGACAACCTGTAACTAATGAAGGGTAAAATTGTATTAATTCAATTTCCCTTCGACGATTTATCTTCCAGTAAGGTTCGTCCTGCTTATTGCCTAACCAATCAAATTGGAGGCTATCAACACATTATCTTTGCCCTAATTACCAGTCGTATTCCAGAAAATCCCCTTCATACAGATATTATTCTGAGACCAGAAAATCCAGATTTTATGATCAGTGGTCTTCGCCAATCGTCAGCCATCAGACTCGATCATTTAGTAACACTTCGCTCTTCACTGATTCAGCGTGAACTAGGCTCATTATCATTAAAAACACAAACCTTAATTGTAGATATTTTGTCCGATATTCTACGTTCTTAAAAAAAATACGATCACTGATTTCTTCGGGGGCATTATTTAACGCAGTTTTTAGCTTTAAATTACGATAAATTTATCCGCTTTATACGTTACGCTATGCTAACCCATTCTACGGTTACTCATCGGCCATATTATCAGGAATAATGGGTATTTCCGTCACTCCCCAATCGGTCGGATAAAGCCCTCAATCAATGAAACGATAAACACCAGGAAAAGGCCAATACTACGGTTTTAAACATAACCCATGCCGCACAGGATTGTAATGAATATAATCACAGTGTAAAGATTCAATCTTGTAAATTGCGTTACCCAACCTACCTTTTTTCTCTGAATTATGATTTTTATAAAAACTCAACATTTTTATACATATAATCAGGCTCTAAACATTCCCAAATTAAAACTAAATCACTAATAATTTTGCCAATAGATTGACGTTGATGTGAATAAATAATCCCCCAATGCTCTAATCCCATTGAAGACAAAACCAGAAAATCATCATCAAAAGTAAAAATGACTCGGCCTTGCGATAAAGCATAAGCTAATTGTTCCTCATCGGAAGACCCCATCAGTCCTTTTTCTGGAGAAGTTGTAACATCAATCCCTCGCATTCTTAAACCTTTAGCGATCGCATTAGAGACGCTTTCATCTAGGTGAAACTTAAGCTTATTGGCCATTATTTCCCTTTAAAAGTTTTTCGACCAATGAAGGTTTATCCCCTTGTAACTGTTTAGCAAAATTTTCGCTGGATTCAATATCTTGGCGAATTTCTTCTCGATGATCATGGTAATAAGCTAAAGCTGCATAAACATCAGCTAAAGTAATCGTTGGATAATTATAAACAATTTCATCAGGACACATCGCCATTCTTTCATGCCAAATAACAATGTCTTGTACCTTAATACGATGTCCAGCAATACGAGGTTTACCGCCACAAACACCGGGTGTTACTTCAATATGCTGTTTAAGCACTAAAGATGACATAATAACTCATTTACTCTACTTCTAGATATCCTAGCATTTTTCTTGAAAAAACGCAACCACCGATCTTTTAGGATACGTTACCTAACGTGCCTTTTAATGTGAAACATTTTAGACATTTTCATATTATTATCCGTTACGCTATACTAAAATATTCTACCGTTACTGCTACAATTGGCTCCAAAGACCACTATAACCAACTAAAACCATGACTCAAGCCACTTTTGCAGAAATACTAGAAGCAACTGAACAACTTCCCCGAAAAGATCAAGAACAACTTATTCACATTTTAAAAAAGTGAAAGACATTGACGAGGCTCAACAATACCTCAACAACTAATGGAAGGGATTCCGGCAAGATTAAAATAAATTAAGGTCATCTGGCCGCAGTCAGTTTTAACCGACTGAAAATATTACTTGGTCTGAGGAGCTTTTTCAAATTGACAGACGATCGCGTTTATTGGTTAGCATGGTCAAGTATTGCTGGAGTTGGGCCAATTTCCCTGAAGCGACTCTATCAGCATTTTGGCAGTGTCGCTGTGGCCTGGAATGCCACCGATACTGCGATCGCAGAAGTGGCGGGATTTGGCAAAAAGTTAATGGTAGCGGTACGGGAAGGGCGATCGCAAATTGACCCAGAAGCTCTTTTCGCCGAACATATCCAGAAAAACCCCCTTTTTTGGACTCCTAGCGACCCAGAATATCCCCGCTTTCTCTGGGAAATTCCCAGTCCTCCCCCCTTACTTTACTATCAAGGAAAGGTCAATTTAGAGGAAAATCAGGGAAATATCCCCACCGTCGCCATTGTGGGTACTCGTAACCCCACGGATCACGGCCGGCGCTGGGCGCGGCGCTTAAGTACCCTTTTGGCCCAACAGGGATTTACTATTGTTTCTGGTATGGCCGAAGGAATTGATGGCGAGGCACACCAAAGCTGTTTAAAAGCGGGGGGAAGGACGATTGCCGTCTTGGGAACGGGGGTCGATGTGGTTTATCCTAGTCGTCATCGGCAGCTACACGCGGACATCCAAAAGCAGGGTTTAGTCATTAGTGAACATCCTGCGGCAACTCAACCGAATAAAGCCCATTTTCCCAGTCGTAATCGCATTATCGCCGGTTTAAGTCGCGCGACTATTGTTATCGAGGCCCCCGAAAGGTCTGGCTCCCTGATTACGGCCAGTTATGCTAACGAATTCGGCGGCGATATCTATGCTTTACCCAATTCTCCCGATATTGCCGCCGCTAGGGGCTGTTTACAACTGATTCATCAGGGGGCAGAAATTATCGTTTCTGAGGAGAAATTATTAGAAATGTTGGGGGCAATTCCCACCACGAACCAATCCGCACCGGTTAATCTCTCCCCTTCACTCCCTCTAGAGACATCCCCGGTCGTTAATGCTGCTCCTCCAGTCAATCTAGAACCTAGACTAGCACAAGTCTATCAGTTATTTGACAGAGATGCCCTGTTGTTTGACATTATTGTTCAAAAAATGCAAATCCCCACCTCAGAAGTGGCGGGGATCTTATTGGAATTAGAATTAATCGGTTTAGTGACTCAGTTACCCGGTATGCGTTACCAGAAAACCTAGTCAACTCCTCTACAGGTGTTTATCTATGGTGGTAGCTAAAGTGGTTTTCGGTACAGCCCCGACCACCATATCAACTTTTTGACCTCCTTTGAAGATCATCAGAGTGGGAATACTGCGAATCCCATACTGACTAGCGATAATGGGGTTTTCGTCGGTGTTGAGTTTCACCACCTTGACTTGCCCTTCGAACTGTGCGGCAATTTCTCCCACAACGGGAGCCACCATTCGACAGGGGCCGCACCAAGGAGCCCAGAAATCCACTAGGACAAGGTCGGCACTATCTAAAACTTCATCTTTAAAGGTGGCATCTGTAACGGCAGTAACCTCTGACATACTTAAGAAATCCTCTAGTAATCACGGTTATCTAGAATACGCAAAAATTCCGTTCTAGAGATTCGTGGTGCGATGTTGACATTCCACTGGTGAAAAGGACGAGAACTAGCTCTAAATCCACTATAGAGGCCTTAACTTGCATCAGAGGTAGCTTCTTGGATTAATTTCACAAGGGGTATTCTTCTATTTTATAACCCTAGAGGCTCTATTTTGACTTTTTTTTGATAAAGTTTTGTAATATTGCCCGAGTCAGGGATGGGTGATCACAGCCGGATAAAATTTTCTTGAAGAAAAACCCGAAAAGTCAGCGATTTTATCTAGACTTAACCTGAGTTTGATTATGATCGCCATAGGCCACCTCCTAATTGAGCTTTTCTATGAAAATTCTGGTCTTAAATGCGGGATCGAGCAGTCAAAAAAGTTGTTTATACGATTTAGATATTCTCCCCTCCCATCCTCCCCAACCAATTTGGGCAGCGGGGATCGATTGGACAGTTAACCCTGATTACGCGGTTTTAACGGTAAAAGCTCAGGGAATTAAACAGGAAATTAATCTTTCTAGTCAGGATCGTCCGGCAGGAATTGCTCGGATGTTAGATACCTTAGTCACTGGCGAAACTAAGGTAGTAGCCAACCTCGCAGACATTAGTATAGTCGGTCATCGAGTTGTCCATGGTGGCACGGAATATTCCCAGGCAACTATGATCACTCCCCAAGTCAAAGAAACGATTAAAAAGCTGATCCCCCTTGCTCCTAGCCATAATCCCGCTCATTTAGAAGGAATTGAAGCGATCGAGCAAGTTTTGGGCGATGTTCCTCAAGTAGCAGTGTTTGACACCGCTTTTCATCGTTCTATCCCTCCCGAATCTTCTCTTTATCCCATTCCCTACCAATGGAGTGAACTGGGAATCCGTCGCTATGGTTTTCATGGCACCAGTCATCAGTACTGCTCCCAACGAGCCGCCGAATTGTTAGGAAAACCCCTGGAATCCTTGAAAATGGTGATCTGTCATCTGGGCAATGGTGCTTCCCTATCGGCAGTCAAGGGGGGTAAAAGTATCGATACTACTATGGGATTTACTCCCCTAGAGGGATTGATGATGGGAACCCGCAGCGGTTCGATCGATCCAGGGATTCTGATTTATCTAGAGCGAGAATATCAATATAATCCCGATAGTTTAAAT